>JAEYTQ010000532.1 GCA_023433965.1 Pseudomonadota bacterium
TCAGGGAATTGATGTCGTCACGCCGCTTTGCGCCGCTGTTCTGGGCGCAATTCTTCTCGGCGCTCAATTACAATGTGATCAAGAACGCACTCGTCATCATCCTGCTCTACAGCGCGGCGACGAGCCACGGCGATGCCCTGGTGACGGTCGCAGGCGCCGTCTTCATCTTCCCCTATTTCATCCTGTCCGGGCTCGGCGGCCAGCTCGCCGACAAATACGTCAAATCCGTCGTCGCAAGGCGGCTCAAATTCGTCGAGATCTTCGCCGCGTGCTTTGCCGCCGCCGGCTTCTTCCTCCATTCGGTGCCGCTGCTGTTCGCCGCGCTCGCGCTGTTCGGCACCATCGCCGCGCTGTTCGGCCCGGTGAAATACGCCATGCTGCCGGACCAGCTCGAGCTCGGCGAGCTCGCAACCGGCAACGCGCTGGTCGAAGGCGCGACTTTCATGGCCATCCTGCTCGGCACCGTCGCCGGCGGCCAGTTCGTGGCCGGCTCGGCGCATATGGGCTGGGTCGCCTCGGCCGTCGTCGCGCTGGCGCTGTTGTCCTGGGCTTTCGCCGCCCGCATTCCGCACACCACGGCCTCCGCGCCCGATCTGGCCGTCGATGCCAATCCCTGGACCTCGACCGTGAGCCTGCTCAGGACGCTCTACGCCGACCGCCGGCTGTGGGACGGCACCGTGATCGTCTCCTGGTTCTGGCTGGTCGGCGCCATCGTGCTGTCGCTGCTGCCGGCGCTGATCAAGGAAGTCGTCGGAGGCACCGAGGGCGTGGTGACGCTGTGCCTTGCCATCTTCGCGATCGGCATCGCCATCGGCTCGCTGTTTGCCGCAAGCCTCAGCCACGTCCGCCCAAACCTGGCGCTGGTGCCGATCGGCGCCATCATCATGGGTTTTGCCGGCCTCGATCTCGCCTGGGCCATCGGCGTCACCGCCAAGGGGAACGAGATCACCGCGCTGGGCTTTGCGACCTCGTTCGCCGGCCTGCGCATGCTGGCCGACTTCGTCGCCTTCGCATTCGGCGGCGGCCTGTTCGTCGTTCCGTCCTTTGCCGCGGTCCAGGCCTGGTCGCAACCTTCCCAACGCGCCCGCATCATTGCCGCCGGCAACGTGCTGCAGGCTGCCTTCATGGTGGTCGGCTCGCTGTTCGTCGCGCTGCTGCAGGCGGCCGGTCTCCATATCGGCTGGATCTTCTTCGGCCTCGGGCTCGCCAGCTTCGGTGCGGTCTGGTTCGTTCTCACCAAGTGGGGCAAGGAAGGCGTGCGCGACGCCGGTGGCCTTCTGTTCCGCGCTCTGTTCCGCACCGAGATTCGCGGGCTCGAAAACCTGCCGCCTCCCGGCACGCGCATGCTGATCGCGCCCAACCATGTCAGCCTGGTCGACGGCCCGCTGCTCCACGCCGTGTTGCCGATCGACGCCAGCTTCGCGGTCGATACCGGCATTGCCAAGGCCTGGTGGGCCAAGCCGTTCCTGCGCGCGGTCAAGCACTACACCATGGACCCGACCAAGCCGCTGGCGGCCCGCGACCTGATCAAGCTGGTCGCAGCGGGCGAGCCCGTCGTGATCTTCCCCGAGGGACGCATCACCGTCTCGGGATCGCTGATGAAGGTGTATGACGGCACCGCGATGATCGCGGACAAGGCCGACGCCGTGGTCGTGCCGGTCCGCATCGAAGGCGCGCAGCGCTCCTATCTCAGCTATCTCACCTCCAGCCAGATCAAGCGATCCTGGTTTCCGCGGGTGACGGTCACGATCCTCCCGCCCGTCAAGCTGCCCGTCGACGAAACGCTGAAGGGCAAGGCACGCCGCAATGCCGCCGGCGCCGCGCTGCAGGACGTCATGATCGACGCGCTCGTCAAGAACGCGATGCTAGATCACACGCTGTTCGAAGCGCTCGGACACGCCTATCGTGACCGCGACACCGGCAAGGTCATCATCGAGGACGCGCTCGGCACCAAGCTGACCTATCGCAAGCTGATCCTGGGCGCGCAGGTCCTGAGCCGCAAGCTGGAGAGCGGCACCGCAATCGGCGAGAATGTCGGCGTGCTGCTGCCGAATTCCGCGGGCGTCGCCGTCGTCTTAATGGCGCTGCAGAACATCGGACGCGTGCCGGCAATGCTCAACTTCTCGGCCGGTCCGGTCAACGTGCTGGCCGCCATGAAGGCTGCGCAGGTCAAGACCGTGCTGACCTCCAAGGCCTTTATCGAGAAGGGCAAGCTCGACAAGCTGATGACCGCGATCGCCGCGGAAGCGCGCGTCGTCTATCTCGAGGACGTCCGCGCCTCGATCGGCACCGCCGACAAGATCAAGGGGCTGCTCGCCGGCACCGCGCCCCGCGTTGCGCGCCAGGCCAACGATCCGGCCGTGGTGCTGTTCACCTCGGGCTCCGAGGGTACGCCCAAGGGCGTCGTGCTGTCCCACCGCAACATCCTCGCCAACGCGGCGCAGGCGCTGGCGCGGGTCGACGCCAATGCCAACGACAAGGTGTTCAACGTGCTGCCGGTGTTCCACTCGTTCGGGCTGACCGGCGGAATGATGATGCCGATGCTGGCGGGCATCCCGATCTACATGTATCCGTCGCCGTTGCACTACCGGATCGTGCCCGAGCTGATCTACCAGACCGGCGCGACCATCCTGTTCGGCACCGACACGTTCCTCACCGGCTACGCCCGCTCGGCGCACCCTTACGACTTCCGCACCCTGCGCCTCGTGATCGCCGGCGCCGAGGCGGTCAAGGACCGCACGCGGCAGGTGTTCATGGAGCGCTACGGCATTCGCATACTCGAAGGCTACGGCGTCACCGAGACCGCGCCCGTGCTCGCCATGAACACGCCGATGGCCAATCGCCCCGGCACCGTCGGCCGCCTCTCGCCGCTGATGGAAAGCCGGCTAGATCCGGTCCCCGGCATCGAGGACGGCGGTCGCCTGTCGGTGCGCGGCCCGAACGTGATGCTCGGTTACCTCCGGGCCGAAAATCCCGGCGTGCTCGAAGTGCTGCCCGAGGGCTGGCACGACACCGGCGACATCGTGGCCATTGACGCCGCCGGCTTCATCACCATCAAGGGCCGCGCCAAGCGCTTTGCCAAGATCGCGGGCGAGATGGTCTCGCTGTCGGCGGTCGAAGCCATCGCGGCGGCGCTGTGGCCGCAGGCCGGCTCGGTCGCCGTGTCGATCCCGGACCTGCGCAAGGGCGAGCGTATCGTGCTGCTGACCACGGAGAAGAATGCCGAGCGCAGCGCGATGCAGGCCCAGGCCAAGGCGATCGGCGCCTCCGAGCTGACGGTGCCAGCGGCGATCATGGTGGTCGACAAGGTGCCGCTGCTCGGCACCGGCAAGACCGACTATGTCACGGCGACGGCAATGGCGCGCGAGCAGGCGTCAGCGCCGGAGCGCGAGGTGGCTTGAGCTTACAGCCGTCGCACCGGCCGATGCCGGTGTGGCGGCATTCTCACCCGAGCAGGAGATAGCGGACCGGATTGTCGTCGCACTGACCCGCGCCACACTCCAGCACGGTGGACAGGAGGTTTGCGACGACCAACACGGTGAAGATCGCGAACGCTGCATTGGACGCCGGCCCGCCTGTCGGCGCATCTCCGTCCTGCTCGCCGGCCACATCCTTCAAAACGAAAACGACCGCGACATAGCAAACCACCCCGACCGCCGCTATCACGGCCCAGGTGTAGAAGTGCAGCCCGAAAAGCGTCGAGCCGTAGCCGGGATCGCCGGGCGCGAGATGCAGCGCCACCTGCCGCAACGAGATGAAGCCGGTGACGAGGCTGGCGATGAGGATCATCGCGTAGTGCGAGCGTCGTTCGCCGAGGCGCAGGTTGAACAGGAAGCCCATGCCGATCGCGATGAATCCGGTCCTTTGCAACAGGCAAAGCGGGCAAGGTAGTTCGCCGAGCGCAAGTTGATAGTAGAACGCGATCGCCAGGACCGAGGAGATGCCGAGCAGCCCCAGCGTGTTCAGGATCGCGCCGACCGATCGTTGTCCGCCCATTGCCGTTTCCATTTTTCGCGCCATCAGAACGAGAAGTTGAGCGGATCGGTCGCGTGATGGAAGAACCACGCGATGGTGACGACGATCGTTGCGGTCCAGAGCGCATAGCTCAGCCGCGCGCGCATATGCCAGACGCAGGCGCAGCCTGCGACGGCCAGCAGGAAGGGCAGAAACATGTACATGAGCGCGCTCCTTGTGCGATTCGCAGATCGTCGCGAACGACACGAGGGATAAAGCAGCGCCGCACGCCCCTCAAGAGCCGGCTTGGCTGCGCCGCTCCTGAGCGTAACGCACCAGCGCCGCGAAGCGGTAGATGCCGTGCACGAACTTGCCGTAGGGCATGGTGATGAACAACGCGAACACGGCGCCAAGATGCAGCGCGAGCATGGGGCCCATCGCGCTGGTCTCGCGCAGCACCAGCAGCAGCATCCCCGTGAGCCCGGTCAGGAACAGCATGACGATGAAGCCGACGTCCATGCCGTAGCTGAAGTCGTCGAGCAGCGCGGGATCGCGCCGCATCTTGGCCGTGAACAGGCCGATCGGCCCGGCGATCAGGCCTATGCCGCCGAGCGTGCCCAGCACCACCGGCAGGTCCCACCACGGATACGGCGCTTCGCGGCCGAGCAGGTAGTGATACAGCGTGGCCACGGAGGTCGCGGCGAAGCACAGGATGAAGCCATAGAAGGTCAGGTGGTGATAGAGCCTGCGCCAGTCGGTGGGCTTGTCGTCCTCGTTGTAGCAGCCGACGCCGCCACCATCGAGATAGCGCAGCTCGCCGGCATCGCGGATCGCCCGGAAGATCGAGCCGCCATCGGCGCGGCCGCCGATCGGAGGGCTGATGTCGCGCCAGAAGGCGCGCACGCTCATGGCGAGGGCCAGGAAGGCGTAGAGGAAGGCGGCACCGAACAACACGACCATCGCATTGTGCGGCATCAACTTGTAGAACGCGCCGGGCCCGGTGTGCACGCCGAACAGCACGCTGCGGTCGTTCAGGGCGGCAAAACCGAGGATGAAAGCCGTCATGCTGAGCGCTGCAATGATGCTGATGACGAGGCCGTTGCGCACGAAGGCACCCGAGAGCGCCTGCGGCCAGGCATAGGCGGCATAGGATTCCCTGCGCGCCGCCGCCAGTGTCTTCGGGACGTCGACGCTGAATTCGTGCGGCGGCGCGAACTGGCAATCGACGTAGCAGGCGCCGCAGGAATGGCAGAGATTGGCGAGATAGTTGAGATCGCCGTCCGAGAAGGCGCGGCGCATCTCCATCGCCGGAAACACGGCGCACAGGCCCTCGCAGTAGCGGCAGGAATTGCAGACCGTCATCAGGCGGTCGGCTTCGTCCAAAATCCTAGTTCCGTGCATGTTTCGCCGCTTCCCGTCCCGCGATCCGCCCGAATACGCTGCCGATGGTCATGCCCATGCCGGCCGCATAGCCTTTGCCGAGCACGTTGCCGGCCATGATCTCGCCGGCCGCGAACATGTTGCCGGATGGCTTGCCGCCCTTCATCAGCATCCGCGCCTCCTTGCTCACCCGCGTGCCGAGATAGGTGAAGGTGATGCCCGGCCGCACCGGATAGGCGAGATAAGGCGGCGTCTCGATTCTGCGCGCCCAGTGCGTCTTGGGCGGCGTGAGGCCCTCGGTCCGGCAGTCGTCCAGAATGGTGTGATCGAAGGTGCCGGGCCGCACCGCGGCGTTGAATTCGGCGACGGTCTTTTCCAGCGCGACCGGATCGAGCTCGAGCTTGCCGGCGAGCTCGGCGATCGTCTGCCCGGCGATCGGCGGAAACAACGTCGGCATGAAGCTGCTGACGACCGTCGAGTCGAAGATGATGTAGGCGATCTGGTCCGGCTGCGCGGCGACCAGCCGGCCCCAGATCGCATAGCGCTTCGGCCAGATGTCTTCGCCCTCGTCGTAGAAGCGCTGCGCATGCTTGTTGACGACGATGCCGAACACGACCGAATCGTGGCGGGTGATGATGCCGCCGTCGAATTTCGGCGCGCGGGCGTCGATCGCGACCGCATGACACTGGGTGGGATCGCCGACCTCCTGCACGCCCTTGTCGAGCAGCATTTTCAGGATCGAGCCGCGATTGTAGGGCGTGCCGCGGATCAGGAAGTTGTCGGCGGCCTCGCCCCAATATTGCTTCAACCATTCGATGTTGGCCTCGAACCCGCCGGCCGCGGCAACCAGCGCACCGGCGCGGATCTCGGTCTCGCCCCTGACCGGGCGCGCGAGGCGCGCGGCGAGGAACATGCCGTCCTCGATCAGGAGATCGGTGACCTCGGCATCGTATTCGACCTCGACGCCGAGCCGCTCGGCGGTCAGGTACAACGCGTTCAGCATCGCGCGGCCGCCGCCGAGGAAGAAGGAATTGGTGCGGCCGAGGCTCAGCGTGCCGCCGAGCGAGGGCTGCCAGCGCACGCCCTGCTCCACGATCCAGTTCAGGATGTCCTTGGACTCCCGGATCATGTGACGGGCGAGCGCCTCGTCGGTCTGTCCGCCGGTGACGCGCAGCAGGTCTTCCCAGAACTCCTCCTCGGTGTAGGGACCGGTGAGGATTTCGGTCGCCGCGTCATGGGCGCAGCGCATGTTGCGGGTGTGGCGGGTGTTGCCGCCGCGATAGAATTTCGGCGCGCCTTCCAGCACCAGCACGGAGGCGCCGGCGCGGCGGGCGCTGATTGCGGCGCATAAAGCGGCGTTGCCGCCGCCGATGACAAGCACGTCGAATTTGCGGGAGAGGTCAACCATCGAGGCTGTTTGCCAACTTTGCGTGGCAATCACAACTGTAACCGCCGTATGGGCATCGTCGTTTCGCCCATTGGCTCGGGCTTCGCCCTGGCTGCGTCCATCAGCCACGTCCGGAAAGCGGAAAGTTTTGGCGAGTCGGCCCTGGCCTCCGGCGACACCAGGTAGAAGCCCGCATCGACCGGCAGTTCGATCTCGAACGGCACCACGAGGTGACCCTTGGTGATGTCATGCTGCACGTAGGACGTGCGCCCCATGGCGACGCCGAGGCCGTCGATCGCCGCCTGAATGGTCATGAAGATCAGGTCGAAAGTGACGCCGGGCTGTTTTGAGAGGTCGGTCGGCAGGCCCGCGGCCGTTAGCCACAGCCGCCAGTCGTCGTCATAGCCGGAACTGGAATGCAGCAGGACATGGTCGGCGAGGTC
>JAEYTQ010000616.1 GCA_023433965.1 Pseudomonadota bacterium
GTCTGGGCCCGGTCGAGGGTCTCCTTCAGATTCTTGACCGCGTCGGAGGCGGCGTCCACCGCGGGATCGATGATCTCGGTGACGCGGAAGACGATCACCTCGCCGCCGCCGCTCACGGCGGTCTGCCCGACGCCGTCCTTGGCGGTGCGGAACGCGGCCGCGACGACGGTGCCGGGCACGCCGGCGGGTGAATCGTCGCGCTTGAAGCCGGTGGCGGTCTCGACCTTGGTACCAACGGCGGCGGCTTCGTCCGCGAGCTTGCCGCCGGCTTCGAGCTTCTGCACCATCTCGGTCGCCTTGACCTTCAACTTGGCCGCGATCTGATCCTGGCGCCAGCGCGCTTCGACCTGGTCGCGGACCTCGTCGAGATTGCGGTCGCGCGATGGCGTGATGGCGAGCACATCGTACCAGACATAGCCGCCCTTGAACGAGATCGAGTCGTTGTCGACGCCGACATCGGTGTTGAAGGCCTGCGACACCACGTCGAGGCCCTGCGGGATGTTGGCGAGCGGCTGGCCGTCCGGTGCGCGGCCGGAGCGGTCGACGGCCTCGATGGTCACGGCGGTGAGGCCGAGCTTCTGCGCCGCGTCGATTACGCTGGCGCCGCCCCCGCGTTCGTCTTCCATCTTGTCGCGGAGGTCGGCGACCTTGACGCGCGCACGCTCAGTCGCGATCTCGCGCTTGATGTCGCCGGCAAGCTTGGCGTAGTCGGCCTCGACGCCCGGCTCGATCTTGTCGACCTTGACGATCGAAACGCCGAGCCCGCTCTGGATCGGTTGGCTGATCTCACCGGCAGGAAGCGCGAAGGCGGCGTCGCCGACGGCAGGCGTGAGCGAGGACTTGGTCACGAGCCCGAGGTCCACGTCGGACGCGCTCAGCCCGCGCTCCTTGCCGAGGTCCTCGAACGACATCCCGCCGACGAGGCGCTCGCGTGCGGCTTGCGCTTCGGCGACGTTCGGAAACACGATCTGCTGGATCTGTCGCTTCTCCGGCGTACCAAGCCGGTCCTTGCGCTGCTCGAACACCTTCCTGGCGTCCTCATCCGAGACCTCGGTCCATTTGCCGATGTCCTCCGGCGAGACCACGACGAAGGAGATCTTGCGGTATTCGGCCGCGCGGAACTGAACCTTGTGATCCTCGAAATAGGCGGCGAGGGCTTCGGGCGAGGGAGCATCGATGGTGCCGGCCTGCGCGGCGTCGAGCCTGACGAATTCAATGGAGCGTTGTTCGTTCTGGTAGCGCGTCAGCACGTCGACCATGGTCTTCGGCGGCTCGATGCCGGCGCCGATCGTGCCGGTGATCTGCCGGCGCAGCGACACCTTGCGCTGCTCGGCGACGTAGCGCTGCTCGGTGTAGCCGAAATTGCGGATCACCGCCTGGAAGCGGTTCGCATCGAACTTGCCGTCGACGCCCCTGAAATTGGGATCGTTCATGATGAAATGGCGGATCTGGTCGTCGGATTGGCCGAGCCCGAGCCGGCGCGCCTCTTCATCGAGGGCAGCCTCCGCGATGGTCTGCTGGAGCACCTGGCGGGCGAGGCCGAAGGCGCGCGCCTGATCAGGCGTCAGCGGCCGGCCGAACTGGCGGCTGATCTGCTGCAGGCGGTCGGTGTAGATCTGGCGGAACTCGTTCAGCGAGATTTCCGTGCTGCCGATCTTGGCCACGGTGGATTGGCCAAAGCCCTTGAAGATGTCGGCGATACCCCAAATGCCGAAACTGATGATCAATACGCCCATCACCACGGCCATAATGGTTTTGCCGAGCCAGTTTGATGAGGCCTTGCGTATTCCTCGAAGCATTTGGTCCAACTTGTTTGGTCAGGAGGGGAACGGAGCGCGTCTTAATGCAGATTCCGCAAAAGCGCGTCACCAAATTGATCAATCATCATAAAGTGGCGGCTTTCCCCCCGCAACCTCGCCTCAGGGCGGCTGCTCGACGCTGCGGTTAAAAGCCCCTGGTCTCTGGAACTGCCGCAACGGCTCTGCTAGCGCATGCATAAACCTCGTTTTGCTGGGAAATGACATGACCGACGCCATCCGACCGCTGATCGCCGGCAATTGGAAGATGAATGGCCTGAAGGCCCAGGCTGCCGAATTCGACGCCATGCTCAGCGGTGCGGCAGATGTGGCCGCCAAGGCGGATCTGCTGATCTGCCCACCGGCCACCCTGATCGGCGCCTTCGCCGAGAGGGCGGGGGGCAAGAAGGTCGCGGTCGGCGCCCAGGACTGCCATCCCAAGGCCTCCGGCGCCCACACCGGCGATGTCGCCGCCGAAATGCTGGTGGATGCGGGCGCGACCGCCATCATCGTCGGCCATTCCGAGCGCCGCGCCGATCATGGCGAGAGCGACGCCCTTGTCCGGCAGAAGGCCGAAGCCGCCTGGCGCGCCGGGGCGACCGCAATCGTCTGCATCGGCGAAACCCAAGCCCAGCGTGACGCCGGCCAGACCCTGGACGTCCTGCGTGGCCAGCTCGACGGCTCGCTACCCGATGGCTCGACCGCGGCCAATCTGGTGGTGGCCTATGAGCCGGTCTGGGCGATTGGCACCGGGCTGACCCCCACGGCCGGGGATGTCCAGCAGATTCATGGCTTTATCCGGGAACTCCTGATCTCTCGGTTCAAGGGTGAGGGCGCCAGGATGCGCATCCTCTATGGCGGGTCGGTCAAGCCCTCGAACGCGGCTGAACTGATGGCCGTGAAGCACGTCAATGGCGCGCTGGTCGGCGGCGCCAGCCTGAAGGCGGCCGATTTCCTTGCGATCGCGAAGGGCTGCCCCTAGCTAACCCAAAGCGGTGATCCGGACCCGATCGGGGGTGGCAATACCCCTCCCGATCGTGTAACACCGCGCAACTTCAGGAAACCCGCGAAGCGCGATCGGCCGCCGTCAGGCGCCGCCCGCTTGTGAAGGACATTATGCACACCGTTGTCATCGTCATCCACCTCATGATCGTTGCCGTCATGATCGGTGCCGTCCTGCTCCAGAAGTCGGAAGGCGGCGGCCTCGGCATGGGCGGAGGCGCGGGCTTCATGTCGAGCCGCGGCACTGCTAATCTTCTGACGCGGACCACCGCGATC
Source organism: Pseudomonadota bacterium (assembly GCA_023433965.1). GTDB lineage: Bacteria > Pseudomonadota > Alphaproteobacteria > Rhizobiales > Xanthobacteraceae > Bradyrhizobium. The sequence continues at coordinate 3,075 of JAEYTQ010000616.1, forward strand.
CTGGCCGTCGGCTTCTTCCTCACCAGCCTGTTCCTGTCGTGGTACGCCGGATACGACCGCAAGCCGTCGTCCATCATCAGCCAGCCTGGCCAGACCCAACCGGCCGGCGGATCGCCGATCGCGCCGCCGACGTCCGGCGGCATCCTGGATTCGCTGAAGAAAGCCGACGAGCAGCAGCAGAACCAGGCGCCATCGGGCCCGCAGGTGCCGCGCTCGCAATAAAGCAGGGGGGCCATGCAGGACGGCTGCTACCTTCCTGCATCAATAATCCCCATCAAAGCACTGTCACCACTCTCAGTTCTGGCTCACCCACAGGCCCGCAAAATCTTTTGGGCGGAAGACGAATCGCTTTGGCGAATCGAACTTTGGGGATTAGAGGTTAAGTCCCATGGCGCGGTACATATTCATCACCGGCGGCGTGGTTTCTTCGCTCGGCAAGGGTCTGGCTTCGGCGGCACTGGGTGCCCTGTTGCAGGCACGGGGCTACAAGGTCCGCCTCCGCAAGCTCGACCCCTATCTCAATCTCGATCCCGGAACGATGTCGCCGTATCAGCACGGCGAAGTGTTCGTGACTGATGACGGCGCCGAGACCGATCTCGATCTCGGTCACTACGAGCGCTTCACCGGCCGGCCCGCGACCAGTGCCGACAACATCACCACGGGGCGCATCTACCAGGACATCATCTCCAAGGAGCGCCGCGGCGACTATCTCGGCGCCACGATCCAGGTGGTCCCGCACGTCACCAATGCGATCAAGGAATTCGTCGTCTCCGGCAATGACGAATATGACTTCGTGCTGGTCGAGATCGGCGGCACGGTGGGCGACATCGAGGGCCTGCCGTTCTTCGAGGCGATCCGCCAGCTCAAGAACGAACTGCCGCGCGACCACGCCGTCTACATCCATCTCACGCTGCTGCCCTATATTCCCAGCGCCGGCGAACTGAAGACCAAGCCGACACAGCACTCGGTGAAGGAACTGCGCTCGATCGGCATCCAGCCGGATATCCTGCTGTG
>JAEYTQ010000667.1 GCA_023433965.1 Pseudomonadota bacterium
GCATGGAGAAGCGCGGCGGCAAGCTCGCGCTCGCCACCATGTGCGTCGGTGTCGGCCAGGGTGTGGCCGTCGCGATCGAAAAGCTGAACTGACGAGACGCGAAGCGTCGGCCCCGTCTGATCGGATCGTCATGCCCGGGCCTTGTCCCGGGCATCCACGTTCTTGGCGGCGCCGGACCGCCGGGACAGGCCCGGCTATGACGGAAGCAGGAGCGAAACACGCTCCGAAACCCGCTTCCCCGAATTAGTTATATCCTATAATGATTGGCGGAAGCGTGACCGGCCGGACCACAATGGCCGGGGAGGAGTTCGCCAATGACATTCATCTATCCCACGGACAGCAACAAGGCGCATCCGCTGCCGCTGTCGCCCGACTACAAGAGCTCGATCAAGCGCGCACCGAACAAGCCCTTGATCCCGATGCCCCATACGCTGTCCGAGCTGACCGGCCCGGTCTATGGCCACGAGACGGTGCGCGAGGGCGACAACGATCTCACCCGCCAGCACGCGGGCGAGCCGCTCGGCGAGCGCATCATCGTGCACGGCCATGTGCGCGACGAGGACGGCCGCGGTGTGCCGAACTCGCTGGTCGAAATCTGGCAGGCCAATTCCTGCGGCCGCTACGTTCACGTCCGTGATCAGCATCCGGCGCCGCTCGATCCGAATTTCACCGGCGCGGGCCGCACCGTGAGCGATGCCGCCGGCTATTACCGCTTCGTCAGCATCAAGCCAGGCGCCTATCCCTGGGGTAATCACCACAACGCCTGGCGCCCGGCCCACATCCATCTCTCGGTGTTCGGCCATTCCTTCGTCACGCGCCTCGTGACGCAGATGTATTTCCCGAACGACCCCCTGTTCCCGTTCGATCCGATCTTCAACTCGGTGCCGGACGAGAAGGCGCGGGCGCGGATGGTCTCGTCATTCGATCTCGAGAACACCCAGCCCGAATGGGCGCTGTGCTACCGCTTCGACATCGTGCTGCGCGGCAAGAACGCCACCCCCATGGAGAGCCACTAAGTGCAAGAGTCCATGAAGCCCGACGGGATCACCCCGTCGCAGACCGTCGGTCCTTTCTTCAAGTACGGCCTGACGCCGAACGGCGACTACGCCTGGAACGATGCGTTCACCAATTCGACGCTGACCCCTGACGTCTCAGGTGACCGCATCCGTATCGAAGGCCGCGTGTTCGACGGCGACGGCGTTGCCGTGCCGGATTGCATACTGGAGATCTGGCAGCCGGATGCGCAGGGACGCTTCGCCGACCCGCAGGACAAGCGCGCGCTGCCCAATGCGAGCTTTCGCGGCTTTGCCCGTTGCGGCACCGACAAGGACGGCAACTATTGCTTCGACACCATCAAGCCGGGCGCGGTGCCGGATCCGGACGGCAAGCCGCAGGCGCCGCACATCCTGCTTGCCGTGTTCGGCCGCGGCATGCTCAGGCATCTCTACACCCGCATCTATTTCAGCGACGAGGCCGGTAATGCCGCCGACCCCGTGCTGGCGTTGGTGCCCGCCGAGCGGCGCGCCACGCTGACGGCCGTGCGGGATGCTGGCAGCCCGGTCTATCGGCTGGATCTGCGGCTTCAGGGCGACGACGAGACGGTGTTCTTCGACGTGTGACGGCAAGGCGTGCCGGGGAGGCCAGCTCCTCGGCCCGCATGTCTCGGCGGGCGCATCAGCTCCGGCGCTCGTTGCGCCCGCTCATGCGTCAGCTTCGCTGACTCAATACCGATGGTCTGTAGTCGAATTCCGTAATTGTGCGGGGTTCGCATGCTGTTATTCCCGCGCGCAGCAATCCCGTATTTACCGTGTTCATCTAGGGTGGCGGCAGTTTCGACGGCGACCCGGATTGCTCCATGAAATTTCGTCTGTCCTTGTCCTCCGCGATCATTGCGTTCGGCGTCGTTCTCGCCATCGGTTTTGCCGCCGTGGTTTCGACCAGTCTGTACGCGCTGAAAGAACTCAAGGTCGGCGGTCCGCTCTATTCCGACATCAAGCTCGGCAACGACCTGATCGCCGACATCCTGCCGCCGCCGGAATACATCATCGAAGCTTATCTCGAGGCCACCCTGGCCATGCGCGAGCCGGACCAATTGGCTGCCCATGGCGAGCGGCTGGTCCAGCTCCGCAAGGATTACGACGACCGCAAGGCGTTCTGGGTCACCTCCCCCCTTTCAGCCGACCTGAAGACCGCGCTGGTCTCGAAGTCCGACGCCGAGGTGCAGAAATTCTGGAAGGCATCCGACCAGCTGCTGCCCGCGCTCAAGGCCAAGGACACGGCTGCGTCCGAGCGCGCCTATGCGCAGGTCAAGGACGCCTATACCGCGCATCGCGCCATCGTCGACAGCATTGTCGAGAACGCCAACAAGCGGAATGCCGCCATGGAGAAGCTGGCGGCGGAGCGCGACAGCGCGATGCTCTATATCCTCCTCAGCGTCGCCGCCGCCGTGCTCGCCTTCGTTGCGGCCGGCCTGCTCGGCGTTGCGCTCGGCGTGGTGCGGCCGATCGTGCGCATGACGGGCACGATGCAGAAGCTGGCGACCGGCGACCTCGCCGCCGATATCCCGTTCGCGCACCGCCAGGACGAGGTCGGCTCGATGGCGGGAGCGCTCGTGGTGTTCAAGCAGGCGGCAATCGAGAATTCCCGTCTGCGCGAGGAACAGTTGCGCCAGGAGCAGGAGGCCGCGCTTGCCAAACGCTCCGCCCTGCACCAGATGGCCGAAACGGTCGAGCGCGAGACCGGCCGCTCGGTCCATACCGCGACCGAGGCGACGCAAGGCGTCGAGCAAGCCGCCTCCGGCCTGTCGGAGATCGCAAAGTCGCTCTCCGCGCAGTCGCAGGCGGTCGCGGCGGCCTCGACCCAGGCGCTCGGCAGCTCGCAGGCCGTCTCGGCTGCAGCCGAGGAGCTGAGCGCCTCGATCCGCGAGATCGCAAGCCAGGTCGCGCGGACCAGCACCGTCACCAAATCGGCGGTCGCCGGCCGCGAGCAGGCGCGTTCGACCATTCAGGCGCTGGCGGGATCGGTGAAGAAGATCGCCGAGGTTTCCGACCTGATCGGCGGCATTGCCGGTCAGACCAACCTGCTCGCGCTCAACGCGACGATCGAGGCCGCGCGCGCCGGTGAAGCCGGCCGCGGCTTCGCGGTGGTTGCCGCCGAAGTGAAATCGCTCTCCGACCAGACCGCGAAGTCCACCGAGGAGATCGGACGACTCATCACCGAGATCCAGACCTCGACGCAGGCCGCGGTCGATGCTGTGGAGGCGATGGGAGGCCACATCGTCGAGATCGACGGCGTCGCGACCTCGGTTGCCGCCGCGATGGAAGAGCAGGACGCGGCGACGCGCGAGATCACACGGTCGATCTCCGAATCGGCCTCTGCCGCCAAGGAGGTCTCGGCCAAGATCGGCGATGTCAGCCGTGACGCCGCCGCGGTGGATGCGCGCGCAGCCGAAGTCAGCAGGGGATTGCTGGGATGGCGGCCAATCTCGAACAGCTGCGGTCGGTGGTCGTGCGAACCGTGCGCGACTCGACTGCGGCGGCCTGAGCCCGGCGGTTGCTGGTGCCCGGGAGCGTGATCGTGCAGTATGGCGCGGGACAGGGGCATCGTGGTTCATGACATCTGCACCATTGCCGGCGGTCGTTGAGCCCGCCCGACTGACGGCCGCCCTGCGCAGGGGCGGCGTGCTCGACGCCGGCGCCGTGCGCGAGGTGAAGGTGCTGCACCAGCGCGACACCGTCGTGTCGCACATCATCCGGCTCGGCTTGCGCTATGTCGGCGAATCCGCCGGCGCCCCGCAGTCGCTGATCGTGAAGATCCCCAATTCCGCTTTCGCGCAGACGCTGGCCGATGGCGGCCGGCGCGAGGTGAACTATTACACGCAGCTCGCGCCGAAAATGCCGCCGGGGCTCGTGCCGCGCTGCTTTGACGGACGTTTCGACGACCAGAGCCTGGCCTGGCATCTTCTGCTCCAAGACCTCACCGACAGCCACGCGACCGCGGCCCAATGGCCGCTGCCGCCGTCGCGCGAGCAGGCGGCAGCGATCGTCACCACCCTCGCACGCTGGCACGCGGCATGGTGGGACCGCCCCGATCTCGGCGACCCCGTCGGTGCGTTTGCGAGCGCCGAGGAGGGCGCGCAGCGCATGGAGACCTTCGCCGGCCATTACGACCGCTTCGCCGATCTGGTCGGTGATCGCCTCAGCGAGGAACGGCGCATCATCTATCGCCGCCTCATCGATCAGTCGGAGCGACTGTCCCAGCGCTACCATTCACGCCGTCACCTCAGCATCACCCATGGCGACGCTCATGTCTGGAATTTCCTGCTGCCGCGAGCGGGCGCCGCCGACACCGTGCGTATCTTCGATTTCGACCTTTGGAGCATCAACGTTCCGACCCTCGACCTTGCCTACATGATGGCCATGCACTGGTATCCGGAGCGAAGGCAGGCGCTCGAACGGCTGCTGCTCAATCTCTACCATGACACGCTGATCGAGAGCGGCATCACCGGCTACACGCGGGGCGCGCTCGATCGCGACTACCGCTGGGCCGTGCTCTGGCAGATCACGCGGCCGGTCTGGCAGTGGAGCATCAACATCCCGCCGGTGATCTGGTGGAACAATCTGGAGCGGGTGTTCGCGGCGGTGGATGATCTGGGCTGCGAGGAGTTGCTGGGGTGATCTCCCGGGGCACGAGATCGCGCGAAACTGCGCTACTCCATCACCGCATGTTCCGGCCCCGCCGCCTGCTTGCGCAGCGTGGCCTTGGTCGAGCCGATCAGCAAGGCGAGCGGCAGGGTGCACAGCACGAAGATCATCACCAGCTGGTAATCGTGCGAGAAGGCGATGATCTGCGCCTGCACGCTGACCATTCTGTCCGCCATGGCACGGCCGGTGTCGGTCGACAGATTGATGATGCCGCTGACGCCGGGCATCTGCAGGGCGTGGTTGAACGGGTTGATGTGCTCGGACAGGATCGCGTAGGTCCAACGCGTGCCCTGCGTCAGTTGCGCGATCACGATGGAAATGCCGACCGAGCTTGCGACGTTGCGCATCAGGGTCAGCATCGCGGTGCCGTCGGTGCGCAGCTCGTTCGACAGCGTCAGGAACGCCACGGTCGAGAGCGGCACGAAGACGAGGCCGAAGCCGAAGCCCTGGATGACGCTGACGGTGACGATCTCCGGCACCTGGGTCAGGTCGGTCCAGCCGGTCATCTGGAACAGCGAGCCGGCAGTCAGTGCCAGCCCCGCGATGATCAGCGTGCGCGCCTCGAAATAGCGCATCATGCGGCCGACCAGCATCATGGCGAAGAAGGTGCCTAAGCCGCGGCTCGCCAGCAGCAGGCCGGCGGTGATGATGGGATAACCGATCACGTTCTGCATGTAGGGCGAGGCCAGCGCCATGGTCGAGAACAGCACGAGCCCCATCACGATCATGAAGACGCAGCCGGTGACGAAGTTGCGGTCCCGGAACAGCGCGAAGCGGATGAACGGCGTCGACGTCGTGAAGGAGTGCGCGAGGAAGAAGTAGAAGGCGGCGGCGGAGACGATGAACTCCGCGACGATCTCGTTGGATTCCAGCCAGCCCAATTGCTCGCCGCGGTCGAGCGCGAGCTGAAGTGCGCCGATCGCAACCGCAAGCGCGGCGAAACCGAACCAGTCGAATCTGAGGCTGAGATTCCTGTCGGTCTCATCCATGAAGACGATGAGGCCGAGCACGGTAATGGCGCCGAAGGGCAGATTGACGAAGAAGACCCAGTGCCAGGAATAGGTCTCTGTCAGCCAGGCTCCGAGCGAGGGCCCCATGATCGGGCCCATCATCACCCCCATGCCCCAGATCGCCATCGCCTTGGCGCGCTCCTGGAGCGTGTAGTAGTCGAGCATGACCGATTGCGACAGCGGCACCAGGGCCGCGCCGAACACGCCCTGCAGCAGGCGGAACAGCACCATCTGGGTGATGTCCTGCGCGAGGCCGCACAGCACCGACGCCATGGTGAAGCCGGCCGCGCAGATGATGAAGATACGCTTGCGGCCGAAGCGGTTGGCGATCCAGCCCACCGGCGCCGTCATGATCGCTGCGGCGACGATGTAGGAGGTCAGCACCCAGTTGATCTGGTCCTGCGAAGCCGACAGACTGCCCTGCATGTAGGGCAGGGCGACGTTGGCGATGGTGGTGTCCAGCGCCTGCATGATGGTCGCGGTCATGGCGCAGATCGTCACCATGTTCCGGCGCAGGCCGGGCACCATCAGGCTGGCATTGGGGCCGGACATCGGATCGGACCTTTGTTTCTTATTCTGGCTCTTGATCCTGGCCTGCGGTGGCCGACAGGCCGAACAGGCCGGCGAGCGTGCGCTTGTGGCCGGTGTCGATGGTGGCATAGACGCTCATGCCGGCTTTCAGCTTCCGCACATGTTTGTCAGTCTCGTCGAAATAGATGCGGATCGGCACGCGCTGTACCACCTTGACGAAATTTCCGGTGGCGTTTTGCGGCGGCAGGATCGCGAACTGCGCGCCGGTGCCGGGCGAGAGCGAACCAATCTTGCCCTTGAAGACGTGGTTCGGGAACGCATCGACCTCGAGCGTGACGGGTTGTCCTTCGGTGACGTAAGTGAGGTCGCTCTCCTTCGGATTGGCATCGACCCAGGGATGGGCGACGTCGATGATGGAGAAAACCGGCGTGCCGGCGGCGACGTAGCGCCCGAGCTGGATCTGCTCGACCTGCGTCGCCACGCCATCCATGGGTGCGCGCAGCACGGTGTGGTCGAGGTTGCGCTGGGCGTCGTCCAGCTTGGCTTTCGCCTGGGCGTAGGGCGGGAATTGCTCGAGCGGCAGGTCAGGATTGCCGAGCAGCTGCGTCTTGGCGTTGGAGAGCTGCTGCCTGACGTATTGCGCCTGCGCGCCGGCGGTGACCAGTGCGTTCGATGCATTGTCGAGGTCGAGCTGCGAGCCGTAATTGTTCTTCACCAACGCCTGCTTGCGCTCGACGTCCCGCTTCTTCAGCTCGATACCCTGCTGGGCCAGATCGAGCATGTCGCCGTAGATCTTGATGTTGGCGATGAGGTTGTCGTAGGTCGTGTGCGCCTGCGCGAGCTGAGCCTTTGCTTCATCCACGACGAGGCGGAACGGAACCGGGTCGATCTGGAACAGCTCGTCGCCTCGGCTGACGGTCTGTCCTTCCCTCACGACGACTTTCAGGATCTTGCCGGAGATGTCGGGGGTCACCAGCACCTTCTGCGCGCCGACATAGGCATTGTCGGTCCCGACATAGCGCCCGCCATTGAGATAGAAGCTGACGCCGCCGACGGCGACGATGACCGGGAGCACGACGAGGAGCAGAAAGCGGCGATAGCGGCGCAGGCCCGCCAGCAGGCGGCGGCGCGGATCGGTGCCGGCCTTCTTGGTCGGCTTGGCGCTGTCACTCTTCTGCTCGGGCTGGAACTTGATGACTTGATCAGCCATAGCGCTGCTCCTTGCGCAGCTGTTCCGCGCCCGATGCCTGGATCGCGGTCCGCACGTTTTCCTTGATGGTTTCGAGCTGGGTGAGGAGGCGATGGGCGTCGGCCGGCGTAATGCCGTCGAGCGCGTTGGCGGTCAGCTCGGACTTCAGGCCGCTCATGCGGCCGAGCAGCTGACGGCCGGCCTTCTTGAGGTACAGGCGTTTGACCCGGCGATCCGAAGCGTCGCTGCGTCGCTCGATCCAATCGTTGTGGCAGAGCTTGTCGATCAGGCGGGTCAGCGTGATCGGCTGCATCTCCAGAAGCTCGGCGAGCTCGGATTGCTTCATGCCTTCGCTGCGCTCGACCTTGGCAAGCACCGCCCATTGGGCGCGGGTGATGCCGAAGCGCGAGGCCTCCTTGTCGGCATAGACTCGCAGCAGACGGTAGAGTTCACCGAGGGTGAACAGGAAGTTCTGGTCGACCGACCCGCGCGTCATGAGCTTCGTCTCCGATAAGCTTTCCATATAATAAGCAAGCTTATGATTATTCCCATGCGAATTGGCAGGAGGCTGTCCCGCAGCACCCGCATGGCTGGCAGCCGTTCGCTCTGTCGCACTTTGGGTTCCCCCGATGAAATGATAGAAGACGAGCACATGACCCTCGCAAAACAGGCATTCCCCGCGCCCGATCACGACCACGGCCGCTGCACCGCGGACGCGCTGGCGCATGCCGAATTCGTCTGCGAGCAGCGCGCCCAGAAATTTACGCCCATTCGCCGTCAGGTGCTGGGAGCACTCCTCGCCAGCCACCGCCCGCTCGGTGCCTATGAGATCATCGACGAACTCGCCAAGTCCATCTCGCGGCCGGCGCCCATCACCGTCTATCGTGCTCTCGACTTCCTGATGGCCAATGGTCTTGTGCACCGCATCGAGAGCCGCAATGCCTATCTCGCCTGCGCTGCCCATGACCACGACGCGACCTCCGCGGTGGCGTTCCTGATCTGCGAGCGCTGTGGCCTCGTCGGCGAGATTTCCTCTTCGTCCTTCGCCAAGGACCTCAACGCCGCCGCGCGCAGCTCGGGCTTCGCCCCCAAACTCTCCGTGGTGGAGATCACGGGCGTTTGCGCCCATTGCCAGAAAGCCGACTAACCAACAACGGCGCAAAGCCGGTATTCGGGAAGAGATGTCCTCACCTCAAGTCAACCCATCCGCCGCGCGCCCCCTCAGTGCCGGCGCCATCGCCCTGATGCTGATGCTGTGCCTGACCTGGGGGTTCAACCAGATCGCCGTCAAGCTGGTGCTGCCGGACATTCCGCCGATGCTCCAGGCCGCCATCCGCTCGATGGGCGCGCTGCCGGTGCTGTTCATCATTGGCAGCCTTCGCGGCGTCAATTTCTTCGAGAACGATCGCACGTGGAAGCCGGGCCTGGTCGCTGGGTTGATGTTCGGCATCGAGTTCGTGTTGATCTTCCAGGGGCTGCACTTCACCACTGCTTCGCGCGCGGTGGTGTTTCTCTACACGGCGCCGTTTTTCGTCGCGCTCGGCTCCTATCAGGTGCTTGGCGAGCGTCTTGGCGCCTCGCAATGGCTCGGATTGGCCATCAGCTTCGCCGGCGTCGCGCTTGCGATCGGCGTGCCGCAGCCCAATGTCGATTCGCGTGTCCTGCTCGGCGATCTCATGATCGTCGGCGGCGCCGCGCTGTGGGCCGCGACGACGCTGGTCGCCAAGGGCACCCGCCTGCGCTTCGCCGCGCCCGAGAAGGCGCTGGGCTATCAGGTCGCGACCTCGATCCCGATCCTCGGGACGGCCGCCTGGCTGTTCGGCGAATCCATCACGCATACGCCGAGCCCGCTGTCGCTCGGACTGATGGCGTTCCAGGCGATCTGGGTGGTGGGAACCACGTTCACGCTTTGGTTCGCGCTGGTGAAGACCTATTCGGCCAGCAAATTGTCCGCTTTTACCTTCATCACCCCTTTGTTCGGCGTGGTGGGTAGCTATTTCATCATGCACGACACCCTGAGCCTGGCATTTGGCGCCGCTGCGGTCCTTGTAATCGTTGGACTTTTTCTGGTTAACCGTCCGAGCCCATCTGCCGCGGCACCGCGCGATGCATTGCTGAACGTCACCAAAACCTGATATTTGGACCCCATGAACAAGCTCGAAAGCCCCATCGTCTCGGACATCGCCGGCCCCGCGCCGCGTCACCGGACCACCCAGGTCAAGGTCGGCAACGTCGCCGTCGGCGGCGGCGCGCCCATCGTCGTGCAGTCGATGACCAACACCGACACCGCCGATATCGACGGCACCATCGCCCAGGTCGCAGCGCTCGCGCGCGCCGGCTCCGAAATGGTGCGCATCACCGTGGATCGCGAGGAGGCTGCGGCCGCCGTTCCGTACATCCGCGACGGCCTCGCCAAGCGCGGCATCACGACGCCGCTGATCGGCGACTTTCATTATATCGGGCACAAGCTGCTCGCGGCCTATCCGGCCTGCGCCGAGGCGCTGGCCAAGTACCGCATCAATCCCGGCAATGTCGGCTTCAAGGACAAGCGCGA
>JAEYTQ010000669.1 GCA_023433965.1 Pseudomonadota bacterium
TGGCATCGGAGCGCGGCGGCAGTCCGGCCATCCTGCGCAACACCGGCACGATCATGTCGTGGAAGGTGAACATCGCCGAGGTCGGAAAGCCCGGCAGGATCACCACCGGCTTGCCGTCGCACACCGCAAGGCACAGCGGCTTGCCGGGCTTGAGCGCCACGCCATGCGCAATGATGCCGGGAGCGCCGAGCCGGCCGATGATGCGATGGGAGAGATCGCCCGCGCCTTTCGAGGTGCCGCCCGACAGCACCAGCATGTCGGCGTCCGCAAGCGCGACGCGCATGGCTGCTTCGAGCCTGGCTTCATCGTCGGGAACAGCGCCGAGGAAGACGGCCTCGCCGCCATTCTCGTCGATGGCGGCCGCGACGATGGCGCCGTTGGTGTCGTAGATCTCGGCTGGCCCGAGCGGCTGGCCGGGCTGGACCAGCTCGTCGCCGGTGGAGATCACGGCGACGCGCGGCTTGCGCGCGACGCTCACCTCGGCAGTGCCGCAAGCGGACAGCATGCCGATCTCGCGCGAGCCGATGATGGTGCCGGCGCGCAGCAGCGCCTCACCGCGCGCGATGTCGGATCCGGCATAGGAGACGAATTGCCCCGGTGAAACGGCGCGACGAACCTCGATCGCTTCCACGCCGGCCGGCTGCGTGTGCTCGACCATGACGACGGCATCGGCGCCGCGCGGCAGCGGACCGCCGGTGGCGATCGGCGTCGCAGTCCCGCCCGCCACTTGCAAGCTCGGTGCCGTACCGCAATGGATGGTCTCGCCGTTCAGCGTCAGGCGAACGGGCCGGCCTTCGCCCGCCGCCGCGAGGTCGGCGGAACGCACGGCGAAACCGTCGACGTTGGAGCGGTCGAACGGCGGCACGTCGATCGGTGCGGTGATGTCTTCTGCGAGCGCAGCGCCCCGCGCAGCATCGAGCTTGCGCGTTTCGCTGCGAAGCGCGCGCGGGAACAAGGCCGCCTCGAAGCGCGCCAGCGCCTCCTCGCGCGAGAGGATCTTGAGGAACTGCTCCTGTTCGCGCCCGCTGCGGTCTGGTGATCTCGGGATCATCGTCATGCCAGCATCCATATCACGCCGGCATCGGATGGGCATCGACCGGCGTTCCTGCCGCAAATCCCTCGTCACTGGCGGAAACCAGCAGCCATGCGTCGGCACGGGCGATGGCCTGAAGCGGCCATTCTCCCACGGCAAGCGGCACCCAGGCACGATGTTCCTCCGCCAGCAAAGCGATCTCGGTGATGCCGACAGCGGATGCGATCTTGCGCGCGAGCGGGAGGGACGCGCTCGGGCGCGGCCGACGCGCCGACAAGCGGTCGAGGAGCGGCAGCACGAGGGCGAACCAGACCGCAAGCGCGGAATCGGGCGAGCCGGGCAAGGCGACGACGGGAACTTGCCCCAGCCGACCGACCGCCGCGGTACGACCGGGTTGAAGCGCAAGACCGTGCGCCATCACCTCGCCGCGCTGGGCCAGGGCGGTGATCGCCGCGTCCCGGCGACCGACGCCGCTGCCGCCGACCGTCAGAAGGAGATCGCAACGGGACGCATCGAACTCATCGGCAATCGCTGCGTCATCGCGCGCACGGGCTTGACGCGTCTCCACGTCCAGTCCCGCAGCGCGCGCGATTCCCGCGATCATATGCATCGTTGCCGTTCCGCCCGGCACGTTGACGATGCGTAGCCGGGGGCGTCTGATGCGAAATTCGTCCAAGCCCGCAACGCGTGCGATCAGAAGATCGGCCACACCGATAGGATGGCCCTCCGCGCCGGCCGGCGTGCGCTCCATGATATCGCTGCCAGCGCGCCGGAGGCCCTGTCCGGGCACGCCCTCGGCCAGCACCTGGGCAAGCGGCCCCGACACTTCCACCGCATCGGCATCGAGCACGCAGTCGCATCCCGCTGGCATGGCGTCGCCGACCTCGACCCACGACGGTACGTCAGTCAAAGACAGCGGCGCGTAAGCGGACGCACCGACGAGATCATTGGCGGATAGTGCCCAACCGTCTGCGGCCGCGATGTCGCGTGAAGGATAGGCGGAAAGCAGCGGCTCGCCCGCCGCGATGCAGCCGATCGCATCCGCCAGCGGCACCTCCACCGGCGCGACGGGATCGACGCCTCGCAGCAATATGGCAAGCGCGGTGTCGAGCGGCGTCAGCGAAGGCGGCAGGCGCTGGGTCATGCGCCATGATGGACCATGCATCGTCCGGTTTGGCAACCGCCGGCGATGCCGGCCTCAGCCGCCCGACCTGTCCGAATTGGGGAAGAACAGCTGCTGCCCATCGACCTTGTAGCCGGCGATCGCCGTTTGCCCCTCCGGCGACGTCAGCCAGTCGATGAAGTCCTGCGCGAGGTCCTTCTTCACGTTCGGGAACTTCGCAGGGTTCACCAGCATCACGCCGTACTGGTTGAGCAGCCGCCTGTCGCCTTCGACGACGATGTCGAGATCGCCGTGATCCCTGAACGCGATCCAGCTGCCGCGATCCGACAGCACATAGGCGCTTGCCGCACGCGCAGCCTCGAGTGCCGAGTTCATGCCCTGCTTGGCCTCGCGATACCAGGCGCCCTTGGCGCTCGCGATGTCGATGCCGGCGACGATCCACAGCGCGAGCTCCGCGGCGTGGGTGCTCGACCGATCGCCGCGCGTCACGAACGGCGCGCCCTTGGCTTCGATCGCCTTCAGCGCCGTGGCGATGTCCTTGCCCTTGACGCCAGCAGGATCGCTCTTCGGCCCGATCAGCACATAGTCGGTGTACATCACGTCGTAGCGCTTCACGCCGAAGCCGTCGGCGACGAATTTCTCCTCCTGAGGCCGCGCGTGCATCAGCACGACGTCGACCTCGCCCCGTCGCGCTCCGTCGAGCACTTCGTCGGCGCGCCGGGCGATCACGGTCACCTCGATGCCGGTCTTGTTGCGGAAGATCGGCAGCAGATGGTCGAGCAGGCCCGACTCCTGCGTCGCGGTCGTCGTGGCAAGGACGATGCTTCGGTCTTCGGCGAACGACGTCGCGACGCCCACGACAAGGACGCAGAACAGCGCAAAGGCGACGGAGAGGCGGGCCATGATCGAGTTCCCCTGGCTAAGACGTCATCATGATGATCGATTGCGCCGCACTCGTGACGCGCTTTGCGCTGTTTACCCGGGAAACTTCGGCAATGAGCAGCTTTGCGATCGTTCACCAAAGCGGTAATCGCGTGCGCAGACGTGTTGCAAAGCAGCGAGATGATCGGGCATGGTCGCCGCGGACCAAAATCTGAAATGCAGAATTCCACCTGCGTCGGACGTCAAAAAGAAGCAAGAATTTGCATAGGAATGCAGGATGGAATTCCTGACGACCAGCGAAGCTGCCGATTATCTTCGGCTCGGCGAACGCAAGCTTTACGAGCTCGTGACCACCGGTGCGATCCCCTGCAGCAAGGTGACCGGAAAATGGCTCTTCCCGCGGCACGAGCTCGATCTCTGGGTCCTGTCGGGCCTCGCGCGTCCCGCCGGCATGCTGATCGCCGAGCCGCCACCGGTCGTCGGGGGCAGCCAGGACGAATTGCTGGATTGGAGCCTGCGCGAATCCGGCTCAGGGCTCGGATCGATGAGCGAGGGCAGCGCGCGCGGGCTCGAGCGCCTGCAGCGGAACGAGGTGATGGCGGCGGCGGTGCACTTTCACGCCCTGGACGCCTCCGACAATCTCGCCAGCGATGCCAGCGTCGAAACGTTGCGGGCAGCTCCCGACCTGCATGATGCGGTGCTGGTCGCCTTCGTGCGGCGCGAAGAGGGGCTGGTGCTGCCGCAGGGCAATCCCAGGCGCCTGCACTGCCTGACCGACGTGATCGCAACGGGTGCCCGGATGGCGATGCGGCAACAGGGCACGGGCGCGCAGATGCTGCTCGACGTGCTCCTGAAGCGCGCGGGGGCCTCGATGCGGGATCTGCGTCGCATCGAGACGCCGGCGCTGACCGGTCCGGACCTTGCCGAGATCGTCCGCGCCGGCCAGGCCGATTGCGGGATCGCGACGCGCGCCGCGGCGCGCTCGGCCGGGCTCGATTTCGTGCCGCTCGCCTGGGAGAACCTCGATCTCGCGATGCGGCAGCGCAGCTATTTTCGCCCCGCCATGCAGGCCTTGCTCCGCTTCCTGACCGAACGGCGGCTGGGCCAGCGCGCCGAGGAACTCACCGGCTACGATCCCTCGCCCGCAGGACTGATCCGCTACGCGGCCTGACGTTGACGCCCGCCCCCGAATAGTTGCAAAAGAAACCAATTCAGCCGGGGGCACACCCGGACGCAACACCGGCCACCGCGCCGGCTCAGGGAGGAGCAACGTGAATCCAACCAGATTTGGACTGCCGGTCGCGGCTGCGTTGGCGGCGGCACTATTTCCGGCGACGGCGTCGGCACAGCTTTCCGACGAGGTCGTCAAGATCGGCGTGCTCACCGACATGAACGGTCCGGCCTCGGCGCCGACCGGTCAGGGCTCGGTGACGGCGGCGCAGATGGCGATCGACGATTTCGGCGGCACCGTGCTCGGCAAGCCGATCAGCGTCGTGATCGGCGACCACCAGCTCAAGGCCGACATCGGCGCCTCGCTGGCGCGGCGCTGGTTCGACGTCGAGCAGGTCGACCTGATCGTCGACGTTCCGGTCTCGGCCGTGGGGCTCGCGGTGCAGAACATCGCCAACGAGAAGAAGCGGCTGTTCATCACCCACTCCACCGGCACCGCCGATTTCCACGGCAAGTTCTGCTCGCCTTACGCGATCCAATGGGTGTTCGACACCCGCGCGCTCGCGGTCGGCACTGCGGATGCGGTGGTCAAGCGCGGCGGCGACAGCTGGTTCTTCATCACCGACGACTACGCCTTCGGCCATTCGCTGGAGCGCGACGCCTCTGCCGTCGTCACCGCCAGCGGCGGCAAGGTGCTGGGTTCGGTGCGACCGCCGCTGGCCACCCCGGATCTCTCCTCCTTCGTGCTGCAGGCACAGGCCTCCAAGGCCAAGATCATCGGCATTGCCGCCGGCCCTCCCAACAACATGAACGAGATCAAGACCGGCGCCGAGTTCGGCGTGTTCAAGGGCGGCCAGCAGATGGCGGCGCTGCTCGCGCTGATCACCGACATCCACGGCCTCGGGCTTCAGGCCGCGCAGGGCCTGCTCCTGACCACCTCGTTCTACTGGGACATGGACGACAAGACCCGCGAATGGTCGAAGCGCTATTTCGCCAAGATGAACAAGATGCCGTCGATGTGGCAGGCCGGCGTCTATTCCAGCGTGATGCACTACCTCAACGCCATCAAGGAGACCGGCACCGACGATCCGCTCAAGGTCGCAGCCAAGATGCGCGAGAAGCCGATCGAGGACTTCTTCTCCCGCAACGGCAAGCTGCGCGAGGACAATCTGATGGTGCACGACCTCTGGCTGGTGCAGGTGAAGACGCCGGAGGAGAGCAAATATCCGTGGGACTATTACAAGATCCTCACGAC
>JAEYTQ010000013.1 GCA_023433965.1 Pseudomonadota bacterium
TGGTCACCGCGCCGCTGGTGCTGGCATATTGCGTCAGCCCGCCCGAGGAGATGTTGAAGGCGACCGAGCCGAGCGACTGGCCGCTGACGGTGACGTTGTTGATGGTGATGCCCGAGCCGCTCGGCGACGTCAGCGAACCGTCGCCGGCGAAGGTGAAGGTCTGCCCGGTGTTGACCCAGCCGACCGTCGTTCCGGTCGCGTTCGGATCGGTCTGGTAAAACAGGTTCCAGCTGTCCGAATGACCGGCGCCGAGCGAGGCACTGTCGGTCTTGGCCCAGCGCAGTTGCAGGTTCACCGGGGTGCCGGCGGCGTTGTAGGCGGTCACCGCGCCGCCGCTGATCGATTCCTTGGTGAAAGTGGCGATGTCGTTGCCGATCACGCCGCCGGTGCCGGCCGTGCCGCCACCCTCGCGATTTCTGGTGATGGTCGAGGTGAAGCCGAGCGCGGAGAAGGCCGCGCTGTTCGAGCTGGAGACCACCAGGTTGGAGACGGTGCCGGTGTTCAGTGTGATCACGCCGCCGCTGCTCACCGACGATCCCGAGGCGCCGGAAAGCGCGTCGATCTTGCCGAGCAGGGTCGTGATGTTGTCGGTGACGTTGATCTGGTTGTTGCCCGCAGCGCCCGAGTTCATGAAGGTCAGCGTCTGACCGTTGACGGTGATAGTGTCGCCGGCAGAAAAGCCCGACGAGAGCACCTGGGCACCGCCTGCGGTCGCGCTGCCGCTCAGCACCGTCGCACCCGAGATCGCGGGCGAGGACAGCACGTTGCCGCCGCGCGTCACGCTGCTGATGCCGAGCGCGGTGGCGGCCGTGCCGCTACCGACCGCGACGTCGGTGCCGGTGCCGGTCGCGATCTGGATGTTGCCGCTGACCGAGAGCGACGCGGTGACGCCGGCGCCGCCGGCGGTCTGGATCGCGTTCAGGATGTCGGCCACAGTCGCCGTGGTGCCCGCACCGAGACCGATCGTGGTGTCGCTGCCGACGGTCGAGACCGTCGTGCCGCCGTCGAACGTGATGCTGTTGCCGTTGATGGTCAGCGTCTGGCCGCTCAGCGCGGTCAGAATGCTGGAGGCGAGATGCGTGCCGGCGGTGTTGTCGAGAGACGTCGTCGTCGAGGCCACCGCCGAGGAATTGTTCTGGAGCGCAACGGTGCCCGTGGCGGTCGTCGAGGAGTAGGCCGAGCGGATGTTGCCGGTTGCGGCCGCGCCCGAGACCGTCGCGTTGGCATACGGCGCCGGCGGCGTGCCGACCGGCAGCGGGTTGGCGGAGAAATCGGACGGGTTCAGCCCGCCGGCCGCGAGCAAA
Source organism: Pseudomonadota bacterium (assembly GCA_023433965.1). GTDB lineage: Bacteria > Pseudomonadota > Alphaproteobacteria > Rhizobiales > Xanthobacteraceae > Bradyrhizobium. Next base: position 1,305 of record JAEYTQ010000013.1, read on the forward strand.
GTGCCGGTCCCGGCGGTGGTTTTCGCCACCGTGTTCGGCTGCGTCGGCAGGTTCGCCGCGTACTGGATCGAGGTGGTCGCCTGCGCCGGAATGAAGTTGTTCTGGAATTGCAGGACGCTCGCCACGCTGCCGGTCGGGTTGCCGGTCTTCGGGTCGACCGTGACGCCCATCAGGTAGTAACCGGCGCCGTTCACCAGATTGCCGTTGGCATTGAGCTGGAAGTCGCCCCGCCGCGTGTAATAGGTGACGCCCGTGAACACCGGCACGTTGTCGACCACGCCGCTCGCCTTCTGGATCGAGAAGAAGCCGTCGCCGGTGATCGCCATGTTGGTGGCGACGGTGGAGGACGAGATCGTTCCCTGCGTGGTGATGGTGGCTTTCGCATTGGCCGTGACGCCGCCTGCGACCTGCTTGCTCGGGACCGAAGAGTCGGGGATGAGGTCGACGAAGCTGGTGCCGATGCCCTTGTAACCGGTGGTGGACGAGTTCGCGATGTTGCCGGAAATGTTCTGCAGCGCGAAGGACTGCGCCTGCAGGCCACCCACCGAGGTGTTCATTGCATCGAAGATACCCATAACTTTGTCTCCAAATCCGATCTCGGCGGCCGGTCGACCATGGCCGCAATCGGGGGAGACAGTCGCAAGGGCTATGCCAATGCAGGTATCGCTGTAAAATCAATAGCTTGATGAAAAAGCCCCGGCCTGACGACCGGGGCACATTTGCCGGCACCGGCAACAATTGCCGGGAGATCGGGTCATTCCGGAGCGATGCGCCAGCATCGAATCCGGAATGACGTTCTTCAACTCACTACGTCGCCGATGCCGCGGCCGGGTGGAAGACCAGCCCGAAACCGTCGATGCAGTAACGCAAGCCGGTCGGCTTCGGACCGTCGTCGAAGACGTGGCCGAGATGGCCGCCGCAGCGGCGGCAATGCACCTCGGTGCGGACCATGCCGTAGGTCCGATCCACGGTCTTGCCGACATTGCCCTCGATCGGCGCATAGAAGCTCGGCCATCCCGTGCCGCTCTCGAACTTGGTCTCGGACGCAAACAGCGGCAGGTCGCAGCCGGCGCAGGCGAAGATGCCCTTGCGGTGCTCCTTCAACAGCGGGCTGGAGCCGGGCCGTTCGGTGCCGTGATTGCGCAGGATCTCATATTGCTGCGGCGTCAGCTGGGCGCGCCACTCGGCCTCGGTCTTCGTGATCTCGAACTTTTGCGCGGCCTTCTCGCCGGCTTCAGCTGGGGATGCTTTCAGCCAGCGGAAAGCCGAAAGGCCGAACAGACCGGCGGCGGTGGTCAGCAGGATGCGGCGGTCAAACATGTCATTCTCCGTGCGCGGAAGTCCACGCCCTGAGATACGGACTTTAACGGCCGACGTTACACGTCCGGGCGGAATTTCTCTCAACTTATTGCGAGACGCGCTCGTCGTGCGCGACCGGATCCGCGGCTTCGACCGCAGGTTTGGGCGGATGCGCCGGCCGCACGCCGGGCGCCGGGCGGCGCTGGCCGGTGCCGGCGGCCCGGTTGGCCACGGCGAGGCGGGTCTCGCGTTCCCGGTCCTTGGCCCTGGCACGCTCCCGGTAGCGGGCGAGCGAGCCTGCGGCGGCGGAACTCGCCCTGCTCCAGATGCCGACCAGCTGGCCGGCGACGCGCCCGGTGGCGCCGCCCGCCCAGACCAGCTCGAACGGCGAAAACAGTTTCCAGCGCTCCTCGCCCGACAAGATGCTCCGCGCGATCATCTGTCCGGCCATGGCCGAGGTGTTCATGCCCTGGCGGCCGAAGCCGCTCGCCACCCACAGACCTTTGCGCAGCTGGCCGATCTGCGGCATTCCGTGCACGGTCTGGCCGGTGGCGCCGCCGAACGTCTCGGTGACCTCGACATTGCCGAGCTCGGGAAAGATCGTGCGGATCCGCCGGCTCACGGCGCCCGCAAAGCGCTGCGGACGCGCCGCCCAAGTGGTCTCCGGGCTCTCCCACATCAGCCGGTCGCCGTCGACGATGCGGAAATGGTCGACACCGTCGGAATCCATCACCGATCCCTTGAAGGCGATGATCTCGTGCAGGCGCTCGCCGAGCGGCGCGGTGATGCCGGCATAGCGCCAGACCGGCAGCAGCGTCTCCGACAGGCGCTTCAAGGGCGAGCCGAGATGAATGTTGCCGGCGAGCACGATGTGGGTCGCCCGCAGCCGCGCCGAGGGTGTGACGATGCGCTTGCGGATGCCGGAATGATCGATGCTGACCACTGGCGTCTCCTCGAAGATGCGCGCTCCTGCCCGCCGCGCCAGCGCCGCGAGGCCATGCACATATTTGCGGCCGTCGACCTGGAATGCCCTGGGATAATACACGCCGTGGAAGTAGCGATCGGTCTTGAGCAGCCCGCGGACGCGATCGACCTGCCAGCCCTCGACCTCGTTGTCGAAATCCTCGTTCAGCATCTGCAACCGGCTGATCAGACGGTCGCCGGCATCGACATTGGAGACTTCCAGCACGCCCTCGCTGAGGCCGACGCCCGGCATGTTCTCTTCGGTGGCATTGGCCCGGACGAACTCGGCGCCCTCCTGCGACAGCGTCCACAATTCGCGCGCGTCCTCGAAACCGATGCGCTCGATCAGGTCCGTGAGCGGCAGCGCGAAACCCGGCATCACGGTGCCGAGCTGGTTGCCGGAGGCATTCCAGCCGACATGGCGGCCCTCGAGCACCGCGACGCTGGCCCCGAGCCGGGCCGCTTCCAGGGCGACGGAAAGCCCGGCGAGCCCCGCACCGATCACGCAGATGTCGGCGTCGAGATCGAACGACAGCCGCGCGCGGTCACGAAAACCGGCTTCGTCCTGGGGCACGCTTGTGAAAGTCTCGCTCATGCGTTTTCTTAGGATACCCACAGGCCGCTTGTCACCTTGTCCTCAGCCGGCGCCTGTAGATTATCCTGGACGCGTAACGATTCGAGAATGCCATGCGCCGTTTGATGCTGTTGCGTCACGCCAAGACCGAGACCGACGCGCCGAGCGGCCGTGACCAGGACCGCCGCCTCGACGAGCGCGGCCACAAGGATGCTGCGCAGATCGGCGACTGGATCGCTTCCCATCCGCCCTTCCCCGATACCGTGCTGGTGTCGCATGCCGTGCGAGCCCGGCAGACCTGGGACATCGCCTGGGAGACGATGAAGGACCGCGTCCCTGCGCCGCAGGTCGAGGTTCTGCCGGAACTCTACGGCGCCGATCCCACGGAAATCCTGGACGCCATTCGCACTGCAACGGCCCCGGCCAACCCAAAGCAATTGCTGCTGATCGGCCACAATCCCGGCATGCACGAGGTGGCCCTGATGCTGATTGGCGGCGGCGATCCCGACGGCGCCAGGGCGCTCGGCGACAACCTGCCCACGGCGGGGCTTGCGATCTTCGACTTTGACGTCAAGGATTGGGGAGACGTGGCCTACCGCCGCGGCAAGCTGGTGCTGTTCGTCAGCCCCAAGCTGCTTAGATAAGCTGCTTCGATCGGGCTGATCGCGCGACGTGCCGGCCGGACGTAGCGACCTGGAGATTTGGAGGCGCAGATGTTCAAGTCCATCCTCGTGCCCATCGACCTCGCCGATACCGATCTCGCCAAGCCGGCGATCGCGACCGCGGCGACATTGTCGCAAACCTGGAACGGCCAGGTGCGGCTGCTCAACGTGCTGCCGATGACGCCGGTCATGCTGGCCGAATATGTCCCGGCGGATTTCGACGAGCAGCAACGCGAGACGTCCGAAGAGGCCCTTGCCATCGTCGCGCGCGAATCCGGTATCCAGGCGTCCCGCATCTCCAGCGTAGTGCGCCAGGGCGGCATCTATCACGAGATCCTGGAGGAAGCCGCGCAGATGAAGGCCGACCTCATCGTCATGACCTCGCACCGGCCGGCGATGCGCACCTATTTCCTCGGCTCCAACGCCGGCCACG
>JAEYTQ010000047.1 GCA_023433965.1 Pseudomonadota bacterium
CCGGTCGACATCAGCGACAGCGACGCGCTGGAATTCGCGATCGTCGAGAACGTGCAGCGCGAGGACCTCAACCCGATGGAAGAGGCGCAGGGCTATCATGCGCTCGCCAACGAGTTCAAACGCAGCCAGGAAGAGATCGCGAAAGTCGTCGGCAAGAGCCGCAGCCACGTCGCCAACATGATGCGGCTGACGAAGCTGCCGGCCGAGGTGCAGGCTTTCATCGCGACCGGCGAGTTGACGGCCGGGCACGCCCGCGCGCTGATCGGCGTTCCCGATCCGCTTGCCGCCGCCAAGCGCATCGTCGAGGAGGGCCTCAACGTTCGCCAGGCCGAGGCGCTTGCACATGAAGAAGGTGTCCCGGAGCGCAAGCCGCAGAAGGCGCGCGCCACTGGCGGCAAGGAGAAGGATCCCGACACGATCGATCTCGAGAAGCGCGTCAGTGACGCGCTCGGCCTCAAGGTCACCGTCAATCACCGCGATCCCGGCGGCTCCGTGCAGATCAACTACCGCAACCTCGATCAGCTCGACGAGGTGATGAAGCGGCTGGCAAAGGGCGCGCTGTAGCCGGGCAGCCACAGCGTTCTCCATTCTCTTGTCCCGGACGCGCAGCGTTGCTGCGCAGAGCCGGGATCCAGAAGGCCAAGAGCGAAATTGCAGAGGCATGGGCGCCGGTTCTGCAGCGCACCGCAAAGAAGTGCTGCGCCGCGCCGGGGCACGAGACCACAGCCTATCCCCGCCGTTTCGCATTTGCCGCGATCGCCATCAGCGCGCGTTGGGCGATGGCGGCGGCGAGCGTGGATTGCTTGCGGGTGTCGAGCGCGGCGGTTGCGAGCTGCTCGATGATGGCGGCGAGCCGGGCCGGATTGAAATTGCGCAGCGCGGTCTCGACGGCAGGCTTTCGGGAAAAATGCAGGCGCGGAAAGCCGCCGTCGAGTACGGCGGAGACCGGCTGGCCGTCGGCGATCGCAAGCGCCGATTTGTGCAGCCATGCTGCTTGGCGCGGTGCGGCGGAGATGATCACGCCAGGATAGGTGCCGGCGATCATGGCCTTTGCAAACTCGCTTTCGACGATGTCGGGCCGCCCGGCGAAGGCGCCGTCGACGATCGGATCGAGCTTCAGCTCGGACGCGTCTGCGACCACGGCCATGACATCGTCCAGCGTCACCTCGCCCTTGCCGTGGGCGTAGAGCGTCAGCTTGCGCAGCTCGTTGCGCGAGGCCTGGCGGTCACCGCCGAGGAACGACATCAGCGCGGCGCGGGCGTCCTGCGCGATGCGAAGATCGGCAATGCGGAGCTCCTCCTCCATCAGCCTGGCGAGGTCGCGCTCGGTGTCGGGATAGCAGCCGATCGCCACGGCGGTCTTGGCCTTCTCGCAGGCCTTGCGCAGCGGCGATTCCGGGCGGAGCTCGCCGGCCTCGATCACGATGCGGCAATCCTTCACGCTCATCTCGGACAGCGTGTCGATTCCGCTGGCAAAGCTGCGCGAGCCGGCGCGGATGCGGATGGCGCGGCGGCCGCCGAACAGCGGCACCGTCATGGCCTCGTCGACGAGGCGCGAGGGCTCGGCGGAGAGCTCGTCACCGTCGAGCTTGACCAGCGAGAACGGATCGTTGGGATCATCGACTGCCGAAGCGATCAACGTATCGGCACGCTCGCGCACGAGGCCGGCATCCGGTCCGTAGAGCAGGATGATTGGGCGGCCGGCATCGGGCCGGGCGAGGAAGACGTCGATCTCTTTTCCGCGCAGTGCGACCATGGTCCAGATTGTCATTCCGGGGCGCGCGCAACGCGAACCGGAATCCAGAGGTTTGGGATCGAGATTCTCAGGTCCGCAACTGCGCACCTTCGTTCGCCCTGCGGCGAACCGGAATGACGGGAATGAATTACGTCCCCGCGGTGAAGAACGAGGCGAGCCGGGTCGTGATGTTCTCGGCGATCTCGTTGGCGGCCCGATCCTCCGCATCGCGCACGGCGCGGTTGCGGGAGAAGCGCTGGTAGGAGCCGGGCATGTCGTAGGACACGCGTGAGAAGGTCGAGCCGGTCATGACCGACCGGCCGGTCGCGACGTCGATCAGATTGTACTGGGCGTCGATGCCGAGATTTTCGTTGGTCGGCAATCCCGTCGCGGCGCTGACGATCAGCGAGGAGCGGCTCGTCGTGAAGCGAATGTCCAGCCGGTGGGTCGGCGGCATGCCCGTCGCGGTGCCGTAGAGCTTGAATGCCAGCGCGTTGCGGATTTCGACGCCGACGCGGGCCTCGCGGGACGCATTGGGCTTGTTGATCGGCGGCAGCTCCACGCCCATCAGCTTTTCGCGCAGGCCGGGGGTACCGTCGCTCCGCTCGGCATACATCGGCTGGAAGCAGCCGGCCGTCAGCGCCGCGAGGGCGGCGACCGCCAGCAAGCGGGCTGCGATGCGGATCCTAGCCGACAACATTCACGATCCTCTTGGGAACGATGATCACCTTGCGGACGGGCTTGCCGTCCAGCGCCAGCTTTACCGCATCGAGCGCCAAAACGGCAGCCTCGATTTCCGGATTCTGGGCCAGTGTTGCAACTGTGATCTCACCCCGCTTCTTGCCGTTGACCTGGACCACCAGGGTCACGCTGTCTTCAACCAGCAAATCGCGTTCGATTTGGGGCCAATCGGCCTCCGAAACCAGCCCCTTCTGGCCCAGAACCTGCCAGCACTCCTCGGCGAGGTGCGGCATCATCGGCGAGAACAGCTGGACCAGAATCTGGCCGGCTTCCCGGATCGCCCAAGCCAGATCAGGCGCCAGATCGGGCGCCGGCTGGTCCGGACGCTGGAGCGCCTCCGAGAACGCGTTGGCGAATTCGCGGATATGGGCGAGGCAGACGTTGAAGTGCAGCCGCTCGATGCCG
>JAEYTQ010000073.1 GCA_023433965.1 Pseudomonadota bacterium
ATGATATCGTGGCGGCATTGCAGCGAGACCTGTCGGACGAGGAAGGCGCGGCGCTGCTCGCGCGCTTCGAGCATTGGAACGCGGAGACGCTCGATCTGCCGGGTGCGTATTATCTGGAGGTGGTCAACCGGATCTTCCGGGAGAACCAGATCGCAGCCGGCAGCTTCAAGGCGCTCGGCCGCACGATCGATCCGAAGGACGTCAAGGCGCCGGTTTTCCTGCTCGCCGGGCTCGACGACGACGTCGTGCCGGCTGCGCAGGCGCTCGCCACGGCTGGTCTGCTCGGCACGCCGCCGGCCTTCATTGCGGCGGCTTCCGAGCCGAGCAACCACCTCGGCCTGTTCATGGGCGCGCGCACCCACGCGCATGCCTGGCCGCGGATCGCCGAATGGCTGCGCGACGACCTGTCGGGCGTGCTGGCCCGCAGCGCCTGAGCTCGTCGGGCGCGAACCGGGCCCTGCAAATCCGTTATGCATGACGGCGGATGGCCTGCACGGGACCGGGCCGATGGGCTACATATGGTCCGGTGCTGACGGCTTCGGCAGCGAAGAGATCAAGGGTACTGCGCTCGATGACTTTCCACTCGATCTATGCCCATGGATTTGCGCGCGTGGCGGCGTGTGTCACCACGTCCCATGTCGCCGATCCCTCGGCCAATGCAAAGGCGGTGCTGGCGGCAGCCAATGCCTGCCATGAGCAGTCGGTGGCGGTCGCCGTGTTTCCCGAGCTGTGCCTGTCCGGTTACGCGATCGAGGACCTGGTCAAGCAGGACCCGCTGCTCGACGCGGTCGAACGCGGTCTCGCCGGCCTCGTCGAGGCCTCCGCAGGCCTGATGCCGGTCCTGATCGTCGGCGCACCGCTGCGCTTCGGCCATCGCATCTACAATTGCGCCGTCGTCGTTCATCGCGGCAACGTTCTCGGCGTGGTGCCGAAGACCTATTTGCCGACCTACCGCGAATTCTACGAGGGCCGGCATTTCGCCTCCGGTGCCGGCATGGTCGGAGAGACGATCGCGTTCGGCGGGCTGCATGCCCCGTTCGGCGTCGACCTGCTGTTCTCCGCCGAGGACGTTCCGGGCCTCACCATCGGCGTCGAGATCTGCGAGGACATGTGGATCCCGGTGACGCCGGCCTCCGAGCTCGCGCTTGCCGGCGCAAGCGTGCTGATCAACCTCTCGGGCAGCCCGATCACGATCGGCCGGGCGCGCTCGCGCGCGCGGCTGTGCCAATCGACCTCGGCGCGCTGCCTTGCAGCCTATGTCTATTCCGCTGCAGGCGCGGGGGAATCCACCACCGATCTCGCCTGGGACGGCCAGACCTCGATCTACGAGAACGGGGTGCTGCTGGCCGAGGGCGAGCGGTTCCGCCAGGGCGGCCAGATCACGCTGGCCGACGTCGATCTCGACCTGCTCAGGCAGGAACGCGCGCTGATGGGAACGTTCGACGACAACCGGCGGCAGCGCGAGGCGTTTTTCCGCAAGGTGACATTTGCCCTGAAGCCGCCGGCGGCCGATATCGGCTTCCTGCGCAAGGTCGAACGCTTCCCGTTCGTGCCGAGCGACGAAAGCCTGCTCGAGCAGGACTGCTACGAGGCCTACAACATCCAGGTCGCCGGGCTCGTGCAGCGCATGCGTGCCACCGGGACCAAGCGCGTCGTGATCGGCGTCTCCGGCGGCCTCGATTCTACCCATGCATTGATCGTCGCCGCCAAGGCGGTCGACCTGCTCGGCCTGCCGCGCGAGAACATCCTGGCCTACACCATGCCGGGCTTTGCCACCGGCAGCGAGAGCAAGACCCATGCGCTGGCGCTGATGCAGGCGTTGAACACGAGCTGGCAGGAGCTCGACATCCGGCCCACCGCGACGCAGATGCTGAAGGACATCGGCCACCCCTTCGGCAAGGGCGAGAAGGTCTACGACGTCACCTTCGAGAACGTGCAGGCGGGCCTGCGCACGGACTATTTGTTCCGGCTCGCCAACCATCACGGCGGCATCGTCATCGGCACCGGCGATCTCTCCGAGCTCGCGCTCGGCTGGTGCACCTACGGCGTCGGCGACCAGATGGCGCATTACAACGTCAATTCCGGCGTGCCGAAAACGCTGATCCAGCACCTGATCCGCTGGGTGATTTCATCCAGGCAATTCAGCGACGACGTCAACCGAACGCTCGGAGCGATCCTTGTGGCCGAGATCTCACCGGAGCTCGTGCCGGTGGAGGCCGGCGAGAAGCCGCAGAGCACGGAAGCGGCGGTCGGGCCCTACGAGCTGCAGGATTTCAACCTGTTCTACACGCTGCGCTTCGGCATGCGTCCTTCCAAGATCGCCTTCTTGGCACTCCAGGCGTGGAAGGACGTGGCCAAGGGCGAATGGCCGCCGGCCTTCCCGAGCGACCGGCGCAGGGCCTATGATCTCGAGCAGATCCGCCGTTGGCTCGAGGTGTTCCTGCGCCGCTTCTTCGCCTTCAGCCAGTTCAAGCGCTCGGCCATGCCGAACGGGCCGAAGGTGTCGGCCGGCGGCTCGCTGTCGCCGCGCGGGGACTGGCGCGCGCCGTCGGATGCGAGCGCTGCCGCCTGGCTCGAAGATCTCGAACGAAACGTGCCGACCTGATCGAACGACGGATCGAAACGACGGATCGACATAGGGAGATGAGCAGATGTCGGCCGGGGATGAGGCGAAAGCGGGTGAGGAGGCCAAGGTCGTCAACGGCCTCTACATCTTCGACATCGAGATGCGCGATGGCAAGCGCGGACAGGCAAGAGGCGTCGTCGTTCTCTGCGATGGACGCATCATGGGCGGCGACAGCTTCTTCTCCTACACCGGCAGC
>JAEYTQ010000075.1 GCA_023433965.1 Pseudomonadota bacterium
CACCAGCGCGAGCCTTTCGCGTCCGACCGTCTTCAGCGCCGCAGCGATGATCTCCGCGGGCGAGGCATCGCGCAAGCGGCGATCGAGCTCGTCCGCCAGCGGAAACGCGGAAACCGAGGAGACCTGAGCCGAGATCGCGTTCACGTGCCGACACCTTCGGAATGGCGCAGCTGCATGCGCCGGTGCAGAGCCGTGATGCGGCCATCGCCAGTCGGCTGATAGAACACCGAATAGCGCTTTGCGGTTTGCATGAACGCTTCCGCGTCGGCCTGCTTCTTGACCTCGAAGGCATCGAAGCCGGCGCGCAGCATGAACACGAACTGGTCGCGCAGCACCTGGCCGGTGGCGCGCAATTCGCCGCGGTAGTCGTAGCGCTCGCGCAGCAGGCGCGCCTGGCTGTAGGCGCGGCCATCGCGGAAGGTTGGGAACACCAGCGCGACGGCGGCGATCCTGCCGAGATACGGCACCAGTTCGGCGATGTCACGATTGTTGGGCCAGATCACGCCGACCTTGCCCGCCCGCGCGAGCAGCGCGTCGGCTTCGCCGAGGAAACGCTCCGCCGGCACCAGGATGTCGCCGCCCTCGGGCAGCGGGGTGTCGACGGCGAGCTTGACGAAGCGGTCGTCCGTGATCTTTCCGCCGCTAACGAGTGGCATAGACGCGCTCCTTGAAGGGTTCGACACCGAGGCGCTTCACCGTGTCCATGAACAGCTCTTCGGGTCGCTCGCGCAGCGCAAGATAGGCTTCAACGACGTCTTCCACGACATCGGCGACCTCGTCGAACTTGACGCCCGGGCCGATCAGGGTGCCGAGCGCGGCGTTCTCGTCGGCCCGGCCGCCGATGGTGATCTGGTAGACCTCCTCGCCGTTCTTCTCGACGCCGAGAATGCCGATATGGCCGACATGGTGGTGGCCGCAGGCATTGATGCAGCCGGAGATGTTGATGTGCAGACGGCCGATCAGATTGGCGAGCTCGTGATTGGCGAAGCGCCGGGTCAATTCCTGGGCGATCGGGATCGATCGCGCATTCGCCAGCGAGCAATAATCGAGGCCCGGGCAGGCGATGATGTCGGTGATCAGATTGACATTGGGCGTCGCGAGCCCGAGCTTGTCCAGCGCCTTCCACAGCGCCGGCAGGTCGCGCTTGGCGACGTGCGGCAGCGCCAGATTCTGCTCGTGGCCGACGCGGATCTCGCCGAAGGAATACTTGTCGGCGAGATCGGCCAGCGCGTCCATCTGCTCGGCGGTGGCGTCGCCCGGAGGCCCGCCGGTCGGCTTCAGCGAGATCGTGACGATGGAATAGCCCTGCACCTTGTGCGGGGCCACCGAGTTCTTGCGCCACGCCTCGAAGTCCGGATCGGCCGCCGCCTGCCGCAACTCGTCCGGCATGTGCGGCAGCTTCTCGTACGCCGGGTAGGTGAAGCGCGAGCGGATGTCCTCGATCACCTCGTCGTCGATCTGGAGCGAGGAGTTGCGGATATGCTGCCACTCGTCCTCGACCTCGCGCGAGAACTTCTCGATGCCGAGCTCGTGCACCAGGATCTTGATGCGCGCCTTGTAGATGTTGTCGCGGCGGCCGTACTGGTTGTAGACGCGCAGGATGGCCTCGATGTAGCTGAGGATGTCGCGGCCATGCACGAAGTGCTTGATGGTCTTGGCGATGAACGGCGTGCGGCCAAGGCCGCCGCCGACCAGCACCTCGAAGCCGGTCTCATCCTTTTCGTTCTTGATCAGGCGGAGGCCGATGTCGTGGATCTTGATGGCGGCGCGGTCGTGGTCGGATGCGGTGATCGCGATCTTGAACTTGCGCGGCAGGAAAGAGAATTCAGGATGCAGCGTGGTGTGCTGCCGGATCAGCTCCGACCAGATGCGGGGATCCTCGATTTCGCCGGGCGCGACGCCGGCCCACTGGTCCGAGGTGCCGTTGCGCATGTTGTTGCCGGAGGTCTGCATCGCATGGATACCGACCTTGGCGAGGTCTTCGAGCGCGTCCGGCAGCTCGGCGAGCTTGATCCAGTTGAACTGGATGTTCTGCCGCGTGGTGAAATGGCCGTAGCCGCGGTCGTATTTGCGCGCGACATGGGCCAGCGCGCGCAGCTGGTTCGTCGCCAACGTGCCGTAGGGGATTGCGACGCGGAACATGTAGGCGTGCAGTTGCAGATAGACGCCGTTCTGCAGCCGCAGCATCTTGAATTCGTCCTCGGTGAGTTCGCCGGAGAGCCGGCGCTTCACCTGGTCGCGGAATTCAGAGACGCGTTCGTTGATTAGCGTGCGATCGAGTTCGTCATAGGCGTACATGGTGGATCAACCTCAAGCCGGTAGCAGGTCGATGGTGAGCCCTTTCGAACGGATGCGTTCGCGTAAGTTGCCGGGCTTGATCTCGCCGCCATCCCTGAGTTCGACGGGCGCGATATAGGCACCGATCGCGCCGACGTCGTCGGCATTGGCCTCGGTGAGCAGCGCGCGCGCCTCGTCGGAGGTGCGCACGATCGCGGCATCCGACAGTTCCGCCGACCAGCCCTGCTGCGCGGTGCGATAGAT
>JAEYTQ010000156.1 GCA_023433965.1 Pseudomonadota bacterium
AAACGCCGTCTCTCGCGCCTTGCCGAGCCGAAAGCTTCAGGACCAAGGCGGCGCGCGGGATTGTCACTCCGCAGCGTCGCGAATGGTCCTTCAGATGTCGTCGGCACAGTCTGGCGCATCAAGCGTCGGCCCGTATGAAACATTGGGCGGCGAGGCCGCCCGTCAATCAGTTGCTGCTGGCCAGGCACGGCGCGAGCGCGCTCGCCTTGGGGATCATGAACCGCTCCGTTGGGACCAAGGAACTTGGACCAAGGGACCGGGTAATGGGTTACGCCGCTGTCAGAACCGTCCCGGTAACATGAGTGGTAACCCGAGACCGTCCACCACCGGGGCTTGCCCCCGCTCCACCTCGCTGCCGCGCACCGCGCTGGTCGTCGAGGGAAGCGGAAAAACGCTGGAATTCCCCGAGTTTGGGAGTTCCGGCGCTGCACCGGGAGGCTGAATGCGACACAACCGAAAATATCGGCCGTCAGCATTCCGTACATACGAGGAATGAGCCAGCCGTGCAAGGGAGCGTCGCACGGCGGTCACAGTCGGCGAGTTTCGCGCGTCCGTCATTAAGGAGCGTTTAACCCTGTGGTTCTATTGCGTTAAAGAGAGCTGCTCGGAGGCACAGAATCGGTGGCGAGCCGCACAAATCGACGGGTTTTACTGGGAGGCGTGCTGCTGTGCATCGCAGCATTGCCGTGCGCTGATTCCTCGCGCCTCATGGCCGCGGACGGCCAGCTGCAACCCACTGTTGCGGCGGCCACTTTTCCGATCGCCTCGGCCGCCCGCCTGGCCGGCGACGGCAAGCACACCCGCTTCATCCTCGACCTCGACCGGTCCGTCACCTTCCGCGCCGTCACGCTGGCCGACCCCTACCGCGTGGTGGTGGACGTGCCGCAAGTCAATTTTCAGCTGCCCGGCGGCACCGGCGGCGGGCGGGGGCTGGTCAAGGGCTTCCGCTACGGGCTCGTCATGCCCGGCGGCTCGCGAATCGTGTTCGACCTGACCGGCCCGGCGAAGATCGCCAAGTCCTATGTCGTCGAGGCCGCCAACGGCCAGCCGGCCCGGCTCGTGCTCGAGCTGGAGGAGGTCGATCGCGCCGCCTTCGCAGCATCGCTCGCCCCTGAAAGCCGTCCCGAGCTGCGGCCGACGATCGCGGAGGCGCCACCTGCCACGGTTGCCGCCGCCGCGGCGCCGGGCGCGCCGCAGCAGAAGGCCGACGGCCGTCCCGTGGTCGTGATCGATCCCGGCCATGGCGGCATCGACAACGGGACGCAGTCGAGCGGCGAGAGCGAGAAGAACCTGGTCTGGCTTTCGGCCTCGCGCTCCGCGACAAGTTGGAGAAGGCCGGCAAATACCGCGTGGTCATGACGCGCGATGACGACACCTTCGTCCCCCTCGGTGACAGGACCAAAATCGCCCGCAATCACGAGGCGGCCTTGTTCGTCTCGATCCATGCCGATGCGCTGCCGCGCGCGGAGGGCGATGCCCAGGGCGCGACCATCTATACGCTCTCCGACAAGGCCTCCGACGCCGAGGCCCAGCGGCTCGCCGATGCGGAGAACCGGGCCGATGCGATCGCCGGCTTCAACCTCGCGGAGGAGCCGACCGACGTCGCCGACATCCTGATCGACCTCACGCAGCGCGAAACCCGCACCTTTTCAAACCGTTTCGCTCGCCTTTTGATGACGGAAATGAAGCAGACGGTGCGGATGCACAAGCATCCGCTGAAGTCCGCGGGCTTCCGCGTCCTGAAGGCGCCCGATGTGCCCTCGGTGCTGGTCGAGATCGGCTATGTCTCCAACAAGGGAGACCTCCAGCACTTGGTCTCCGAGGGGTGGCGGTCCCGCGCCGTGGGCTCGATGGCGCAGGCGATCGACGCCTTCTTGACCAAGCGGATGGCCACAGCCGGGGCGCCGAACTGAAACGGTTTGTCCCTCCCGCCCCCAAGGCCCTAGTTTGGCCACAGCGGACGCCTTATAAAACGGCGCAGGGGGTTCCGGAATCGGCGAGAATCCCGTTCGGCAAGCGTCTCAAGTCCGGCGTCGATGTAATTGCGTAAGCCGGTGAATTCGCGATCTGAGATTGGCGCCCGTTTGGGGTGCCAAAGGGCTGATACTGGGCTGATCCAGAGTTTGAACGGATAAACAGACAATGCGCTTGCTTGTGCGGTTCATGGGCTTCCTGTTCGCCGCGGGAACGGTGGTGTTCCTGGTCGGTGTCGGGGCCGCGGCAGGCCTGATCTGGCATTTCTCCAAGGACTTGCCGGATTACTCTCAGCTTCAGGATTACGAGCCGCCGGTGATGACCCGCGTGCACGCAGTCGACGGTTCGCTGGTCGGCGAATACGCCAAGGAGCGGCGGCTGTATCTGCCGATCCAGGCCGTGCCCAAGCTCGTCATCAACGCCTTCCTCGCGGCCGAGGACAAGAATTTCTACGAGCATGGCGGCATCGACTACACCGGCATGGCCCGCGCGGGTCTGGTCTACATCCAGAACTACGGCTCCAACCGTCGTCCGCAAGGTGCGTCCACGATCACCCAGCAGGTCGCCAAGAACTTCCTGCTCACCAACGAGGTTTCCTTCGCCCGCAAGATCAAGGAAGCCTTGCTGGCGATGCGCATCGAGAAGACCTATTCGAAGGACAAGATCCTCGAACTGTACCTGAACGAAATCTATCTCGGCCTCGGCGCTTACGGCATCGCAGCCGCCTCGCTGGTCTATTTCGACAAGTCGGTGAACGAGCTGACGGTGGCGGAAGCCTCCTATCTGGCCGCGCTGCCGAAGATGCCCGCGACCCTGCATCCGGTCCGCAACCGCGACCGCGCCATCGAGCGCCGCAATTACGTCGTCGATCGTCTGCTGGAGAACGGCTGGATCAAGCAGGCCGACGCCGACAAGGCGCGCAAGGAGCCGCTGGCCGTCACCAGCCGGTCCAACGGCGCCCACACCTTCGCCGGGGAATATTTCGCCGAGGAGGTCCGCCGCGACATCTTCGAGCGCTACGGCGAGAAGAAGCTCTACGAGGGCGGCTTGTCGGTTCGCACCACGCTCGATCCGAAGATCCAGGTCATGGCGCGCAAGGCCATGGTCGCCGGCCTGGTGAGCTATGACGAGCAGCAGGGCTACCGCGGCGCGATCAGCAAGCTCGACATTTCCGGCGATTGGGGCGTGAAGCTCGCCGAAATAAAGTCGCTCTCCGATATCTCGCCATGGCGCATGGCGGTGGTGCTGGAGACCAGCGACCAGTCGGCGCGGAGCGGGTTCCAGCCGGGCCGCGAGCTCGGCGGCGCGGTGAGCAAGCAGCGCGAGACCGGTATCGTCACGGTCGACGGCGTGCGCTGGGCGCGCCCCCTGCAGGGCGGCACGCGAGGCAAGACGCCGACGGCGGTGTCGCAGGTGCTCCAGCCCGGCGACGTGATCTATGCCGATCCGCTCTACAAGGACGGCCACCCCGTCGAAGGCCAGTACCGGCTTCGACAGACGCCCGAAGTCTCCGGCGCGATGGTGGCGATGGATCCCTGGACCGGCCGCGTGCTCGCAATGGTCGGCGGCTTCTCGTTCGACCAGAGCCAGTTCAACCGCGCCACGCAGGCCTATCGGCAGCCGGGTTCGTCGTTCAAGCCGATCGTCTATTCGGCGGCGCTCGACAACGGCTACACGCCCTCGACGGTCGTGCTCGATGCGCCCATCGAGATCGACCAGGGCCAGGGTGCCGGCGTGTGGCGGCCGGAAAACTTCTCCTCCGGCAAGTACCAGGGGCCGGTGACGCTGCGCAACGCGCTGCGGCAGTCGCTGAACACCGTGACGGTGCGCCTCGCGCAGGACATCGGCATGCCGCTGATCGGCGAATATTCCCGCCGGTTCGGCGTCTATGACGAGCTGCCGAACTATCTCTCCTACGCGCTCGGCGCCGGCGAGACCACGGCGATGCGCATGGTCACGGCCTACTCGATGCTCGCCAATGGTGGCCGCCGGGTGAAGCCGACCTTGATCGACCGTATCCAGGACCGCTACGGCCACACCATCTTCAAGCACGACCAGCGCGAGTGCCGCGGCTGCGACGCGCCGGGCGGCTGGAAGAACCAGCCCGAGCCGCAGCTGATCGACCGCCGCGAGCAGGTGTTGGATTCCATGACTGCCTATCAGATCACGGAGCTGTTGGAAGGCGTGGTGCAGGCTGGAACGGCGACGGTACTCAAGGAGGTCGGCAAGCCGATCGCCGGCAAGACCGGCACCACCAACGACGAGAAGGATGCCTGGTTCATCGGCTTCTCGCCGGACCTCGTGGTCGGCATCTATTTCGGCTACGACAAGCCGCGCAACCTCGGCCGCGGCGCCACCGGCGGCCATCTCGCGGCGCCGGTCGCCAAGGACTTCTTCAAGCTCGCGCTCGCCGACAAGCCGGCGGTGCCGTTCCGTGTGCCGGCCGGCATCAAGCTGATCCGCGTCGACGCCAAGACCGGCATGCGCGCCGGCCCGGGCGACGGCGGCCGCACCATCCTCGAGGCTTTCAAGCCCGGCACCGCGCCGCCCGACAACTACTCGGTGATCGGCGTCGCCGATGCCGACGGCCGGCAGCAGCAGATGGCGCCGCCCGACGAC
>JAEYTQ010000197.1 GCA_023433965.1 Pseudomonadota bacterium
GCGGCCGAGCTCATACGCCGAGTCCATCCGGACCATCGCGACCTCGCCGGTTTCGTCGTCGACCTCGACCTCGGCGACGAGGCAGGCATGGGCGTAGCAGGTCGCCGGCGACATCTCGCCGGTTTCGGGGTCGACGTTGGAGAGCGGCACCAGGAAGATGCCGCGGCCCGCGATGGTCTTCCCCTGCTTGAACTGCGCGGCGATCGCGACGTCCTTGGTCGAGATCGAGCGCTGCGGTGCGCCCTTGACGTGGATGTTGCCGCGGCCGTCGGTTTCGAGGTCGGCGGCGTTGACCTCGAGCTCCTCGGCGGCGGCTTCCATCATCACGCCGCGCGCCTCCTTGGCGGCCGCCATCACGGCGTTGCCGACGCGATGGGTGCCGCGCGAGGCGAAGGAGCCCATGCAATGCGGCCCGGTGTCGGAATCCGCGGTGTCGACATAGACGTCCTCGACCGGTACGCCGAGCGTTTCGGCGCAGATCTGCCGCGTCACCGATTTCATGCCCTGACCGAGATCGATCGACGACAGCGCCACCGTGAACTTGCCGCTCGGATTGGAATGCACCAGCGCCTGGCTCGGATCGCCGCCGAGATTCATGCCGATGGGATAATTGATCGACGCCATGCCGCGTCCACGATGCCGGGTCATCTCAGCGCCTCCTGGTGCCGAACACGGAGGAGAAACGGGCTGCGCCGTGCGATGGCGCGCCCGGGCGCGGCGCGGGAGATGGCGGCGCCGGCGGCGGTGGTTCGCGCGGCGGCTCTCTTGTCGCCGTCACCGGCGCGCGGTCGTAGGTTGTGCGCTGCTGCGCCGGCGCAGTCGGCCGACTACGCGAATCCGTGGCCGTGGGCGGGATCACCGCGCGGCTGCCGCCGCCATCCTTTCGCGAGGAAGCACGCCTGAACTCGTCGCGGATCGGCCATTTGGCTTTTTCGGCCGCGACCTGCACGCATTCGATCAGCGCGGTGTTCTTGGCCTCGCGCCGGTGCGCCTTCATGTCGCCGTCGCGATAGGCGTTGAGGATCCGGAACTCCATCGGATCCATGCCGACGAGATCGGCGAGCTTGTCCATCTGGCATTCGATGGCAAAGTCCATCGCGGTGACGCCGAAGCCGCGCATCGCGGTCGCAGGCGTGCGGTTGGTGAAGACGCAGTAGACGTCGCCGTAGACGTTCGGGATGGTGTATGGACCCGGCAGGTGAGCAGCGCATTTCACCGCCGCGTAGCTCGACAGCCGCGTATAGGCACCGCTGTCGAAGTAAGCGCGGATCTTGCGCGCAACGATGCGGCCGTCGCGCATGACACCGTCCTTGATGTAGATCCGCTCGGCGCCACGCGGAGGGCCGTATTGCATCTCCTCCTCGCGCCCGAATACGTAACGGACCGGGCGTCCGGTCAGCATCGCGCCGAGGATCGCGAGCGGTTCGGTCAAGGTGTCTACCTTGCCGCCGAAGCCGCCGCCGACGGTGCCGCCGATGAAGTGGAAGGTGTTGGACGGCAGGTCGAGGATCTTGGCGCAGGTGTCGACCGAGAAGAACAGCGCCTGGGTCGAGGTGTAGACGACATAGCGGCCGTTGGTGTCGGGCGCGGCGATCGCGCCGTTGGTCTCGGTCGGCGCGTGCTCGATCGGCGACATCTGGTAGCGTTGTTCGAGCACGTGGTCGGCGGTCGCAAGCGCCGCATCGGCATCGCCGAAGCGAAGGCGCTGGTGATCGTAGACGTCGTGATAAATGAAGGCGTTCTTCGGATAGGTTTCGTTGACCACGGGCGCGCCGGGCTTGAGCGCATCTTCGACGTCGAAGACGGTCGGCAGCGGCTCGTAGTCGATCCTGACCTTCGCGATCGCCTCGAACGCCTCGCGCTCGCTGTCGGCGACGATGGCGAGAATTGGCTCGCCCTTGTAGCGGACCTTGTCGACCGCCAGCGACGGCTCGTCGTCCTTGCCGAAGTTGATCAGGCTGAGCAGCGTGTTGAGGTTGCGTGGCACGTCTGCGCCGCGAATGATCCGGCGCACGCCGGCGGAGCGCTCGGCATCCGTGGTGTCGATGCGGCGCAGCTTTGCATGCGCCTGCGTCGAGCGGACCACCTTCAGGTGCAGCATGCCCTGGAGCTGATGATCGGCAAAATAGCTGGACGTGCCCGTGATGTGGCCGAGCATGTCCTGGCGCTGCGTGCCCTTGCCGATCTCCTTGAGATTGTCGTCGCGCTCGTCGGCGAAGATGTCCTTGCGTAGTTCCAGCATGATCTGACCTCAGGCGCTGGCCCGGCCGCCCGCGGCGGCGAGGATGGCATTGATGATCGGCTCGTAGCCGGTGCAGCGGCAGATGTTGCCGGAGATGGCCTCGATTACGTCGGCCCGGCTTGGCGAAGGATTGCGGTCGAGCAGCGCCTTCGCTGCCATCAGCATGCCCGGCGTGCAATAGCCGCATTGGGCGGCAAAATTATCGGCGAAGGCGCGCTGGAGCGGATGCAGGTTCGGACCCTGCTTCATGCCATCGAGCGTCTCGACCGACCGGCCGGCGACGGTTTCGGCCAGCGTCAGGCAGGAGAGGTGGAGCTCGCCGTCGACAAGAACGCTGCAGGCGCCGCAGCCACCCTGGCCGCAGCCGAATTTCGGCGTCATGTCGCCGATCGACTCGCGCAAGGCAACAAGCAGATTGGTGCCGCCATCGACGAAGATCGCGACCTCGCGGCCGTTGTGACGAAATTGCAGGGGTATCTTGGACATGGCGGTCTATTCCTGTCCCGAGAGCAGGCGGCGCAGATGCACGCCGACGACCTCGCGGCGATACCAGGCGCTGCCGAGCGCGTTGTCGGACGGTGATGTTCCTTCGCTTGCCGCGGAGGTCGCGACAGCAATCGTCGCCGCGTCGAGCGAACGGCCTTCGAGCGCGCGTTCGGCCGCTCTGGCGCGGATTTGCGTCGGGGCCATCGAGCTCAACGCGATGCGGGCGCCGGCGATCCGGCCGCCGCTGACCGGCAGATGTGCCGCGAGCGTGATCACCGAGCCGCCCTTGGGCTTGATCCGCGCGATCTTGCGATAGCGAAACGCCTCGGCGCTCGCCGGCCGGGTGCAGGACACCGCAAGCACCAGCGCGCCGGACTGCCGCTCGCGCGATTGCAGGAACTCCTCGATCGGGATATCGCGGGCCCCGAAGCCACCCTGGACGGCGACGGTGGCGTCCAGGGCCAGAAGTGCCACGGTGAAATCGCCGTAAGGGTTTGGCGCGAACAGATTGCCCCCGACCGTACCCATGTTGCGGACGGCGGGACCGCCGATCGAGCGGGCAGGGGCGTGCAGGAAGGCGAGGTCGCG
>JAEYTQ010000241.1 GCA_023433965.1 Pseudomonadota bacterium
GAGTCCATGAAGATGGAGCACCTCGTCATGGCCGAACAGGGAGGACGCGTCATGAAGCTCCTGGCCGGCGACGGCGTCACGCTGATGCATGGCGAGCCGATCCTGTACCTCGAGCCGCTCGATGTTGCGGCTGACAGCACGGCCTCGGAAGCCGAGATCGATCTCGACCACGTCCGCGCTGATCTTGCCGAGCTGATCGCGCGGCAGGCCAACACGCTCGACGAAAACCGCCCGGCTTCGGTCGAGCGGCGCCGCAACACCAACCAGCGCACCGCGCGCGAGAACGTTGCCCAGCTCGTCGATGCCGGCTCGTTCATGGAGTATGGCAGCCTTGCGATTGCGGCACAGCGGCGCCGGCGCAAGCTCGACGATCTCATCAAGAACACGCCCGCGGACGGCCTCGTCATGGGCGTCGCCACGGTGAATGCCGAGAAGTTCGGGTCCGAGGGCGCGCGCTGCATCGTCGTGGCCTATGATTACACCGTGCTCGCGGGCACGCAGGGCCACATGAACCACAAGAAGATCGACCGCATGCTGACGCTTGCGGAAGACTGGCGCGTGCCGCTGGTGTTCTATGCCGAAGGCGGCGGCGGGCGGCCCGGCGACACCGACCGGCTCGGCATGACCGGCCTCGACGGGCCGTCCTTCGTGCAGTTCGCAAGGCTCTCCGGCCTCGTGCCCGTCGTCGGCGTGGTCTCAGGCTATTGCTTCGCCGGCAATGCGGCGATGCTCGGCTGCTGCGACGTGATCATCGCCACCAAGAACGCGTCCATCGGCATGGGCGGCCCTGCCATGATCGAGGGCGGGGGCCTTGGCGTCTATCATCCGGCCGAGGTCGGCCCCGTTTCTTTCCAATCGCCGAACGGCGTCATCGACATCCTGGTCGAGGACGAGGAGGAGGCGACGAGGGTCGCGCAGAAATATCTATCCTATTTCCAGGGCGCGGTGACGGATTGGGAGGCCGCCGACCAGCGCTTGCTCCGCCGCGCCATCCCGGAGAACCGGCTGCGGGTCTACGACATCCGCAGCGTGATCGACCTCGTCGCCGACAAAGACAGCGTGTTGGAGCTGCGCCGCGATTACGGGGTCGGCATGATCACCGCGCTGATCCGCATCGAAGGCAAGCCGTTTGGCCTGATCGCCAACAATCCACGCCATCTCGGCGGCGCCATCGATGCCGATGCCGGCGACAAGGCCGCGCGCTTCCTCCAGCTCTGCAACGCCTTCGATCTGCCGATCGTCTCGCTCTGCGACACGCCCGGCTTCATGGTCGGGCCAGAGGCGGAGAAGACCGCGATCGTGCGCCACGTCTCGCGCATGTTCGTGACCGGCGCCAGCCTCACCGTGCCGCTGTTCGGCATCGTGCTGCGCAAGGGCTATGGTCTCGGCGCGCAATCGATGATCGGCGGCGGCTTCCACGCCTCCTTCTTCACCGCGGCCTGGCCGACCGGCGAGTTCGGCGGCATGGGGCTGGAGGGCTATGTCCGGCTCGGCTTCCGCAAGGAGATGGAGGCGATCGCCGACCCCGAGGAGCGGGAGACCTACTATCGCAACAAGGTCGCCGAGCTCTACGCCAACGGCAAGGCGGTTTCGATTGCCTCGGTGTTCGAGATCGACAACGTCATCGACCCCGCCGAAACCCGGCGCTGGATCATGGCAGGGCTCCGCACCGTGCCCAAGCCGCCGGCGCGGACGGCGAAGAAGCGGCCATGCATCGACACGTGGTGAGGGCAGTGCAGCAATAGATGAGTCCGTCATTCCGGGTTCGGCTCCTTGAGCCGTCCCGGAATGACAGCGAACCGGTTCCCGATTGACATCCTCGCCCGCGGTGCCAGACTTTGCACAATAATACAGGGTGGAGACGTCCGCGATGGCCAGCCTTTCGGCCTCGAACCATGTCGCCCGTGTCTGGTCCGTCGCCAACCAGGTGACTGACCTTTTGGCCGACGTCGATGCCTCTTCGCGTATTGCCAGCTCCTGGCGGCGCTGCCTCGTCAATCACAAGCTCGATCCCGCCCGCCAGGGCCCGCCGCAGACGCTCACGGAAGCCGAGATCCGGCATGCCGCCGAACCGATGGAGGAGACGATCAGGCTCGCAACGCCCGAGCTCGACGATCTCGCCCGTGTGCTGCGCGAGGCCGGTTATTCCGTCAATCTCGCCGATGCCAATGCGACCATGCTGTTCAGCCGTCTGCCGGGCGAAGCCGATGCGAGGCTGTTTCTGGACTGGAAGATCTACACCGGCTCGAACTTTGCCGAGACCTTCGAGGGCACCAATGGGCTCGGCACCGCGCTCGCGGAGCAAAAGCCGATCCTGGTGCATCGCGACGAGCATTTTCGCGCCCAATGGCACATGTTCTCCTGCGCCGTGGCGCCGCTGTTCGACCAGGCCGGCCGGCTCGCCGGCGCGATCAACATCACCTCCTGCCGCGAGGATCTGGAGCGCGCCGCGCATCAGCTAGCGCTCGCAGTGACGATGCAGGCGACCCGTCGGATCGAGAACGCGATCTTCCGTGCCCACTTCCGCAACGCCTGGATCGCCACCGTGCCCGGTGATGGCGGCAGTGGCCTCATCGCCTATGACGATGACCGCCGCGTCGTCGGCGCCTGCCGCTCCGCGCGCGCATTGCTGGGCCTCACCGACGGTATGATCGCCTCCGGCATTGATTTGTCCCGCTATCTCAATGTCGATTATCAGGCTGCGCTTGGGACCGAGGAGCTCGTCGAACTGCGTCGCCCGGATGGCGGTGCGTTGGGCCGGGGACATGTGGCTCCACCCCTGCGGGCAAAGTCGCCTGCGCCGCGCCGCGATGCGCCGGTCGATCGCTTCGATGCCCTGCACCGGCTCGCCGGCCGCGATCCCGGATTGATCCGAAGCGTCAAGCGGCTGAGGAGCGTCGCTGACCACGACCTGCCGGTGCTGCTGCATGGCGAGACCGGCGTCGGCAAGGACGTGTTTGCGCGTGCCATTCACGCCGCCAGCATTCGCGCGCGCAACAACTATGTCGCGCTGAATTGCGCGGCGATGCCCGAGAGCCTGATCGACGCCGAGCTATTCGGCTACGAGGCCGGCGCCTTCACCGGCGCGCGGCGCGACGGCTCGAAGGGGCTGATCGTGCAGGCCGATGGCGGCACGCTGTTCCTCGACGAGATCGGCGACATGCCGATCGCGCTGCAGACGCGGCTCTTGCGCGTGCTGGAGAACCGCGAGGTCTGGCCGCTCGGCGCGCTCAAGCCCGTTGCCGTCGACATCCGCCTGATCAGCGCCACCCATCGCGACCTCGGCCGTATGGCGGAGGAGGGCGCTTTCCGCGCCGACCTCTATTTTCGTTTGCGCGGCATGGAGATTCGGCTGCCGCCCTTGCGCGACCGCGCCGACCGCGACGATGTCATCCGCCAGATCGCGCACGAAGAAGCGCCCAGCTGCCGGCTCTCGAGCGAGGCCTGGGCGCAGCTCGCGGCCTATCGGTATCCCGGCAACATGCGCCAGCTCCGCCACGTGCTGCGGCTCGCCGGCTGCACCGCGGAGAACGGCGTGATCACGGACGCGGATCTCGATCTGCCCCCGTTCGGTGGGAGTGCGGCGGAGCCGGCTCTCGAAGCCGCCGAGCGCGCGACGATCGTGGACGCCCTTCGCAAGCACGGCGGCCGCGTGACGGAGGCGGCGCGTGCGCTGAAGCTGAGCCGCGCCACGCTGTATCGCAAGATCAAGCAGTTGAAGATCGAGACGGCATCGTAGGGCTAGTTGCATGCGGGGAGACGGGTGCGAGGTGCCGCTACGAAAAATCCGTCCAGCTCAGATGCCGCGCATCGAGGTCGCCAATCGTCACGCCCTCGCGCAGTTCGCGTGGCGTGTGGAAATTGCTGCGCAGGTACACCAGCGGCGTGGCCGCGGCGGAATGCGAGGCGCCGCGCACCTCGCCGACGAAGATCGAATGCGTCGTCGTCTCGAACTCCTTCGCCAGCGCGCAGTCGAACGCGGCGACCGCGTCGGTCAAGACAGGTGCGCCCGTCACCCCCCGCTTCCATTGCCCGAAGGCAAAGCGGTCGTCGCCGTTGACGCCCTTCTGGCCGCTGAAAGTGAGCGCGAGCAGCGCGTGATCCTCGGCTAGGAAGTTGATCGCGAACGCCCCTTCCTCGCGGATGCGGGCATGCGCGCTGGCATTGCGATTGACGCAGACGATCAGCGAGGGCGGACTGTCGGAGAGCGAGCAGGCCGACGTCACTGTGAGCCCGGTGCGCTTGCCGTGCTCGGCGCCGACCGTGACCAGCGCCACGGCGCCGGCACATTGGCGCATCGCCTGCTTGAAATCCTTCGTGTCGACCGTCACGCAGACATCTCCGAAAATAGATGCGGGTGCGGCAGGTTGCCGCCGCACCCGCATTCGGTCAAGCCGCCTTCTTCGCCGAGCCGAGATGCGTAAGGCGCGGCATCACTTCGTTCTTCAGCAGCGACAGCGAGCGGTGCCAGGCTTCGGCCTTGTGCTTGTAGTCGAAGCCGAACACGAGAAGCACGCCAAAGCCGCCGACCTCCTCGTAGATCTTCTCGATCTTCTCGGCGACGGTCGCGGGCGAGCCGACGATCCAGTTCCGCTTGGCGCAATATTCGACCGTGACGTCGCTGTCGGGCACGTCAGGGGCGTGCTTCAAATAATCCTTGAAGCCGAAATGGCCGAGCAGGGGCAGGAAGTACTCGCTCATCATCCGGCCCATCATGTCTCCGGTCGAGAGCTTCCAGGCTTCCTCGTCGGTGTCGGCAACGAACACCTCGCGCACGAGGCGCCAGTCCGCGCGGTTGGGCTTGCGTCCGGTCTTCGCAGCGCCGATCTCGACCGAATCCCAATGACTGGAGACATAGGCTGGGTTGAGGTTGAGGCTCATCGGAATGAAGCCGCGCTCGCCCGCGAGCTTCAGCGTGTCCGAGTTCTTCGAGAGCCCCGCAACCCCGATCGGCGGATGCGGCGCCTGCAGCGGCTTGATGTGGGGCTTGAGGAAGTCGAACATCGTGTCCGGTTTGGACACCGTCCAGTACTTGCCCTTGTGGGTGAAGGGCGCGGGTTCGGTCCACAGCTTCAGGATGATCTCCAGCGCCTCGCGAGTCATGTCGCGGTTCTGTCCGCTCATGCCGTCGACGTTGAACATCGCCCAGTCGCTCGGCAGGCCCGACGCCGCGACGCCGAAATTGAGCCGGCCCTCGGAGAGATGGTCGAGCATCGCGACGCGGTTGGCGAGCTCGGCCGGATGGTGATAGGGCAGCAGGAAGCCGCCCGGCCCAATGCGAAGCTTCTTGGTCTGCAGCAAGGCCTGCGCGATCAAGAGGTCCGGCGTTGGATTGGGTTCCCAGGGCGCTGTGTGGTGCTCGCCGACCCAGGCCTCCTGATAGCCGAGCTCGTCGAGCCAGCGCATGACCTGCAGGTCCCAGTCGTTTCCTTCCTTCAGGCCGCACTCCGGCGGATGCGAAGGCATCGTGAAATAGCCGATCTCCATGGGTTTCCTCTTCTGATGTTGACGCGTCTTGTCGCGCGTTGACGGAGTTCAGTGGAGACAGCAAGCAATGTGCCAGCGCTGCGGGACCTCAAACCCGTGAGAAAGGGCTGGTTTGCCCGCACAATAGCCGGTATCTCGGCACAGACCCACATGATGTCGTCTCATCGTCGCGAGACGGCGTCTTGGCGGTGAGACGAAGGACAATTTCCGAATGACCGAACCCGCCTATGTCGCGGTGGATTGGGGCACCAGCAGCTTCCGGCTCTGGCTGGTCGATCGCGACGGCGAGGTGCTGGCCGAGCGCCGCAGCGCCGAGGGCATGCTGGCGGCAGCCGGAAACGGCTTTTCCGCCGTGCTGCAAGCCCATCTCGCCGCAGTCGGGGCGTCGGATCATCTGCCGGTCCTCGTCTGCGGCATGGCGGGCGCCAAGACCGGCTGGGTCGAGGCCGGCTACGTCGACACGCCGGCGCCGCTAGCGGCCGTCCTGAAACAGGCGGTGCGCGTGCCGGGTGAGGCGCGCGACATCCGCATCCTGCCGGGCATCGCGCAGCGCGATGCAGCCGCGCCGGACGTGATGCGTGGCGAGGAGACGCAGCTGCTCGGCGCGCTCGGCCTCGAGGCCGCCGGCGAGGCGCTGGTCTGCATGCCCGGCACGCATTCGAAATGGGTTCGGGTGAGGGGCGGCAGTGTGGAGCGATTTTCCACCTTCATGACCGGCGAGCTGTTCAGCGCGGTTTCGCGCGAGACGATCCTGTCGCTCGCGGTGGCCGGCGCGGGCGAGGCCGAGGATGTCGCAAGCTTCAAGGCGGCGGTGAAAGCCGCGTATGCAGCGCCGGCCTTCGCCGCCAATCTCCTGTTCACGGCACGCTCGCGCCAGCTGCTGTTCGGCGGCACGCCAAATGCTGCGCGCGAGACGCTGTCGGGCACGTTGATCGGAGCCGAGCTTGCAGCGGGACTTTCGAGCGCCGTGCCGAGAGCCGGTGTAACGTTGATAGCGTCAGGTCGGCTTGCGGCGCTGTACCGGCACGCCTTCGACGCCTTGTCGGTTATGGTACAGCCGCTCGATGCGGATGAAGCCGTCCGCCGCGGACTGTCCATGGCGGCTGCCGCGATCTGGGCGAAGAAGGATCCTTGAGATGAGCGTTGCCTTCCCCCCGATGCAGCGGCCGCTGGTCGCGATCCTGCGCGGTGTCAAGCCGGAGGAGACCGAGGCGATCGTCGGCGTTCTGATCGAGGCTGGCATGACCGCGATCGAGATTCCCCTGAACTCGCCGGATCCGTTCCGCTCGATTGCAGCCGCCGTGAAGCTCGCGCCATCGGGCGTGCTGATCGGCGCCGGCACGGTGCTGACCGCGGCCGATGTCGATCGTCTCGACGATGTCGGCGGCAGGCTGATGGTCTCGCCCAATGTCGACACCGAGGTGCTGGCACGCGCGCATCGGCACGGCATGGTGACGTTGCC
The DNA here is from genome assembly GCA_023433965.1 of Pseudomonadota bacterium. Classification (GTDB taxonomy): domain Bacteria; phylum Pseudomonadota; class Alphaproteobacteria; order Rhizobiales; family Xanthobacteraceae; genus Bradyrhizobium. The sequence goes on from JAEYTQ010000241.1 coordinate 6,950, forward strand.
CGGCGTCTTTTCGCCGACCGAGGCGCTGCTTGCGACGCGCGCTGGCGCATCCGGCCTGAAGTTCTTTCCGGCCAGCGTGCTGGGAGCCGCCGGCATCGCCGCGATCCGGGCCGTGCTGCCGGCGGGCGTAATGATCGCCGCCGTCGGCGGCGTCTCCGACCAGAATTTCGCGGAGTACGTCAAGGGCGGGGTGACTGCGTTCGGGCTCGGCTCCAGCCTCTACAAGCCCGGCATGACGGCTGCCGAGGTCGCGGCGCGCGCGAAGGCGACGCTTGCAGCCTACGATCGGGCGATTGCGAAAGGTTGAGCCGGCAATAAACTAGCCGTGAACCTGTCGTGGCCTATTGTGCCTCATATTGCCGCGATGCTGAAGTTGATGCATCGCGCAGTGTGACTGGCGCAGCAGGAGACCGACATGGCGATCAACAACGTGGCCGATCTGTTCGTAGCAACGCTCGAGCAGGCCGGCGTCAAGCGCATCTACGGCATCGTCGGCGACAGCCTGAACGCGCTGACCGAGGCGCTTCGTCGCCGCGGCACGATCGAGTGGATACATGTCCGCCACGAGGAGGTCGCGGCGTTCGCCGCTGCCGGCGAAGCCGAGATGACGGGAAGCCTCGCGGTTTGCGCGGGCTCCTGCGGTCCCGGCAATCTGCACCTGATCAACGGCCTGTTCGACGCGCATCGCAGCCGCGTCCCGGTGCTGGCGATCGCGGCGCAGATCCCGTCCGCCGAGATCGGCGGCGGCTATTTCCAGGAGACGCATCCGCAGAATCTGTTCCGCGAATGCAGCCATTATTGCGAGCTGGTTTCGGACGAAAGCCAGCTTCCCTTCGTGCTGGAGAACGCGATCCGTGCGGCCGTGGGCCTGCGCGGCGTCGCCGTCGTCGCCATGCCCGGCGACGTCGCCTTCCGCAGCCCGCCGAAGCGCGCGCTGTCGACGGCGCGCGGCATCCGTGTGGCGGCGCCGAAGGTGCTGCCGGAGGCGGACGAGCTGCAGGCGCTGGCCGATCTCCTCAACGGCGCCGAGCGTATCACTCTGTTCTGCGGTCGCGGCTGTGTTGGCGCGCATGCAGCCCTGATGCAGCTCGCCGAGACGCTGAAGAGCCCGATCGTGCATGCGCTCGGCGGCAAGGAGCACGTCGAATACGACAACCCCTACGACGTCGGCATGACCGGATTCATCGGTTTCTCCTCGGGCTACGCCGCCATGCACGCCTGCGACACGCTGGTGATGCTCGGCACCGACTTTCCCTACAAGCAGTTCTTCCCGACCGATGCCAAGGTCGCGCAGATCGACATCCGCCCCGAAAATCTCGGACGGCGCTGCAAGATCGATCTCGGCCTCGTCGGCGACGTCAAGCTCACGATCGAGGCGCTGCTGCCGCTGCTCGAGGCGAAGACGCAGCGCAAGCATCTGGACGACGCGGTCGCGCATTACAAGAAGGCTCGGGAGGGGTTGGATTCGCTCGCCAAGGGCACGCCGGGAAGCAAGCCGATCCATCCGCAATATCTCGCCAAGGTGATCAGCGACCATGCCTCCGATGACGCCGTCTTCACCGCCGATGTCGGCACGCCGACCGTGTGGGCCGCACGCTATCTCGACATGAACGGGCGGCGGCGGCTGATCGGCTCCTTCGTGCACGGCTCGATGGCCAACGCCATGCCCCAGGCGATCGGCGCACAAGCCTCGCAGCCTGGCCGCCAGGTCATCTCGCTCTCGGGCGACGGCGGCTTCACCATGTTGATGGGCGACCTCATCACGCTGACGCAAGAGAAGCTGCCGGTGAAAGTGGTCGTCTTCAACAACGGCGTGCTCGGCTTCGTCGCGCTGGAGATGAAGGCGGCTGGCTTCGTCGATACCAACGTCGACCTGGACAACCCCGATTTCGCGGCGATGGCGCGTGCGATGGGCATCTTCGCCAAACGGGTCGAGGATCCCGGCGAGCTCCCCGGCGCGATCAAGGAAATGCTGGCGCACGATGGGCCGGCAGTGCTCGACGTCGTCACCGCCAAGCAGGAGCTGTCGATGCCCCCGACCATCACCGCCGAGCAGGTCAAGGGCTTCAGCCTCTGGGTCCTGCGTGCCGTGATGAACGGCCGCGGCGACGAAGTGCTGGACCTCGCGAAGACAAATCTGCTGCCGCGCTGAGTTCGGCTGGAGGCGGTGGATCACCTCTCTCCACCGGGAGAGGTGGAGACCGATGGTCGCGTCGTTAACTCCGCTTCACCGAGGGGACGGGCAGGCGCTCGGGACGGTTCTGAAAGCGCTGCCAGTGCAGCACGGTGCCGATCAGCAGGGCCGGCAGCGCGCCGAGCGCGATCAGGAAATACGGCAGGCCCGTCGGCGAGACGAAGGCGATGGCGATGTCCGAGATCAGCCACAGCGCCGCGAACACCAGTGCGAAATCCAACCGCGGACAGCGGAGATAGTAGAACACGGCGGTGACGAGGATCGCGGGGCCGATCGCGACTGCGATCATGATTGCGGTCAGCTCCTTCGGCGTGGATGCGTCGAGCACCATTGATCCCAGCAGCCAGAGCGCGGCGAACATGGCGACGATGTCGAGCGGATGCCGCAATCCAATACCTCTCGCGGGGACGTGCCATCGTTGTGGCCGGAACCGCGGCCGTCAAGTTAAAATGCGCTCATTCCTCGTCGCTTCCCGGCGTCGGCTGCAGCATGAAATGGCCGAAGGCGGTGGCGATCGGCTTGTCCGCATCGTCCTGCCAGGCGCGCGCCTCGAAGGCGACGATACGCCGGCCCTGCTTCACGATCGAGACGTCGGCAAAGGTGTCGAGGGCGCGGCCGGAACGCAAGTAGTTGACGGTGAGTCCGATCGGCTTGGGCGGCGCCGGTGCGCCGAGCTCGCGCGCGACGCCGACGATCGCGGTGGTTTCGAGGAAAGCGCCGGTCATGCCGCCGTGGATCGCGGGCAGGATCGGATTGCCGATGATCTGCGGCGAGAAGGGCATCGTCAGCGTGCCGTCCTCGTTGACGCGGATGCCGAGCGCGCGCGCGAACGGGCTGCGTGCGAACGGCCCGTCCGGATGCTCCGGCGCCTCCAGCGTCGGGATGCTGCGCGCATCCATCAGGCGGTCGGCGAGCATGTTGGTGCGGTTGGCGCCGATCATGAAGCAGGCGGTCGCGGTCGCCACCGGATCGTCCTCGGATTCCTGATAGGCGGTGGAGCGCACGAAGGCGATCGAGCGCGTGGTGCGGTAGCAGACCGAATGCGCCTTGATGTCGAGCCCGGGCGTTGCCGGCTTCTGGTAGTCGATGCGCAGGTCGAGCGTCGCGATCGCGCGCGTGCCGTCGAGCGCAAGCTGTACCGCCATGCCGCAGCTCTCGTCCAGCATCGCCGTGACCACGCCGCCATGCAGCACGCCGGTCTCGGTGTCGCCGACGAAGACGGGCCGGTAAGGCAGGCTCGACCAAGCCTCGCTGGGTGCGAAGCGGTCGAGCTGCAGCCCGCTGATCTGGCCATAGTCCGAGCGGCGGCCCTTGATCGCCTCGGCGAGTTCCTCGAACGGGATCGTGGCAGGTAGAGTGGCCATGGCGATGTTCTAGACCAGTGTCGGCTATGGTGCAAAAGCCGGCATGGACGGTACTGGTCGGCTTGGCCCCGGTTTGGCCTCGACAGGGCGGGCCGAAGCGACGATGGTGGGGTTCATTCGTTCGACTAGCAAGGAGTGCCCATGGCCGATCCAGAAACGCCCTCGACCGCCCAGGGGTCCGTCACCATTTCGACCTCCAGTTCCGAACGGGCGCCGATCATCTATTTCGACGGCGCCTCCTGGTTCGGGCATCACAACGGCGCGATCCAGATCGAGCTCGCCGCAAACCTGTTGATGCCGGTCGGTGCCGCCGTCAGGGTCGACGTGGTCCAGACCGCGCACTTGCGCTGCAGCGTCGCAGCAGCGCTGGCATTGCGCGAAGCCCTGGACAAGGCGCTGGTAATGTTCAAGCAGGGCCAGCAGCAGCCGCCGGCCGAGGAGATTCCGGCGGTGAAGAACTGAGATCCGCATTTGGCACCAATCGACGCGGAGCGGCTTCGCCTCAGCTCACATGCACCTTCGGCTTCTTGCCGCCGTTCCACTTGCCGTCGAGCGCGCGCTCGATCTGAGCGGCGAGCTGGAGCAGGAGGCCGTCATTGGCCTGCTTGGCGATCGCCTGGATTCCGAGCGGCAGGCCGTGGTCCTGGCTCGCCATCGGCATCGAGATCGCCGGCATGCCGCAGAGATTGGCGAGCGGCGTGAAGGCGAAGAAGCGCCAGAGATTGCCGAACCAGTCCAGCACATCGGGATTGTCGGAGATGGTGAGATATTCTCTGGTGCCGACCTTCGGGGTCGGCAGCGCGGTGATCGGCGTCAGGATCACGTCCCACTGCTCGAAGAAGGCGCCGAAGCCGCGCGAGGTGGTGTTGAACACGGCCTGCATCTTCGCCCGTTCGGCGAAGCTGGTATGCCGGCCGGCCTCCCAGATCCGAATGTTCATGGGCTCGATCAGGTCTTCCGGCGGCTTCTCCAGTCCGCGCGTAGCGAGCATGTTGGAGATCACCACCGCGAAGTTCGAGATGTAGCAGGTGGTCTGCGCGGCGAATGCGGCACGGAAGTCGAGCTCGGGCAGCGCGTAGTCGACGTGATGGCCGAGACCTTCGAGGAAGCGCCCAGCCTTTTCCAGTTCGGCTGCGAGCTCCGGTGTCGCAGTGTAGTCACCCCAGCTGTGCGAGAGCGCGACGCGGAGCTTCGACGGATCTCGCTTGATCATCTCCGAATAAGGCTGCGCCGTGGTCCAGAACGGCATGAACTCGCCGGGCGCAGGTCCCCTCGCATGATCGACGAAGGCGGCGGTGTCGCGCACCGAGCGCGATTGGCAGCCTTGGATCGAGACGAGGCCGGTGAGATCGGACATGTGCGGCGCCAGGGAGAACACGCCGCGCGAGACTTTCAGGCCGATATTGCCGTTGACGCCGGCGGGAATGCGGATCGAGCCGCCGCCGTCGGTCGCGTGTGCGATCGGCACCACGCCGGCGGCCACCATCGCCGCGCTGCCCGCCGACGAGCCGCAGGTGGTGTAATCGGTATTCCAGGGATTGCGCGTGACGTAGACGGCGGGGTTGTCGGCCGACGAGCATACGCCGAATTCCGGGGTCGTGGTGCGCCCGATCAGGTTGAGTCCGGCCTGCCGGAATTTACCGGTGAGGAACGTGTCGGCGCTGGCGCGATTGCCGCGCATCAGGAGCGAGCCCATTTCCTGGAGCCGGCCCTTCATGGTCGGCCCGAGATCCTTCATCAGGAAGGGCAGGCCGGCGAAGGGACCGGCGAGATTGGTGCCGTCCTTGGCGGGATCGGCGATGCCGTCCTCGAACAACTCGACCACGCCCGACAGCGCCGGATCGACCTTGGCGACGCCCGCGGCGGCCTGCCGCGCCAATTCCTTCGCCGTCAGCTCGCCCTTGCGGACGCGCCCCGCGAGCGCGACGCCATCGTGCTGCGCCCATTCATTCCAGGTCATCGGCAAGGTCATGAAATTCAAATCCTCTGAGATAGTGATGCCACCTTTTTCGCAAGGGACCGCGTGAATCAACTGAGCTGGCGCGAGGGGCAGGGTTGCGCCGGGCGGAGGGGTGGCGAGGCGGGATCAAGGGCCACCGCAATCCGGCATTCGTGCGATTGCTGCAACCGAGGTGGCACCGGACACCGCAGCCCGCGGGCTCAATGGAGCAAGTCCGTTGCTCCGTCATTGCGCCGCGATGCCATTCGCGTTGCAGCGCCGTCCGGACACGCAACGTCCACCTCCGCACGAATGTGGCGAGATCGCATCATCTCGACAAAAAATCCTCTGTCGACGGTGCTGCGCCGTACCTTGATGAATCAACCCCGGTTGGTCCATAAGCGGCGTCCCGTGGCCGGCGGTTCGCCGCCGCACGGCGGACTGGATAGAGGGATTCTCGCGTGGCCAACATCAACCAGAAAATTGCGCAGGAGCTTGGGGTTCGCGCCGAGCAGGTCGAGGCGGCGGTAACGCTGCTCGATGGCGGCGCCACGGTTCCCTTCATCGCGCGCTACCGCAAGGAAGCGACCGGTGCGCTCGATGACGCGCAATTGCGCACCTTGGAGGAGCGCCTGGTCTACCTGCGCGAGCTCGAGGATCGCCGCAAGGCCATTCTCGAATCGGTCCGCGAGCAGGGCAAGCTGGACGCCGCGCTGGAGGCTTCGATTCTCGCCGCCGACAGCAAGGCGCGCCTCGAAGACATCTATCTGCCGTTCAAGCCGAAGCGCCGCACCAAGGCGGAGATCGCCAAGGAAGCCGGCCTCGAGCCGCTGGCTAACCAACTGCTCGCCGAGCCAGCCAACGATCCGAAGGTCGTGGCCGAAGCCTTCATCGACGCGGAGAAGGGCGTCGCTGACGCAGCCGCCGCGCTCGATGGCGCCCGCGCCATCCTGGTCGAACGCTTCGACGAGGACGCCGACTTGATCGGTGCTCTTCGCGAGGAGATGTGGACCAATGCGCGCATGGCCTCCAAGGTGCGCGACGGCAAGAAGACCGAGGGCGAGAAGTTCGCCGACTATTTCGACTACGACGAGACCTTCACCAAGCTGCCGTCGCACCGCATCCTGGCCCTGTTCCGCGGCGAGAAGGAGGAGGTGCTCGACGTCACCCTCGAGGCGGAGAAGCCGGGGGCGACGTCGCCGGGGCCGAATCCGTACGAGCTGCGCATCATGCACCGCTTCGGCATCGCCGACCGCGGCCGTCCGGCGGACAAATGGCTCGCCGAGACGGCGCGCTGGGCGTGGAAGACGAAGATCCTGGTCCATCTCGGCATCGACCTGCGCCTGCGGTTGTGGAACAAGGCCGAGGAAGACGCCGTCAGGGTGTTCGCCACCAATC
>JAEYTQ010000259.1 GCA_023433965.1 Pseudomonadota bacterium
TCGAGCTGAAGCTCACGGAGCGGTAGTGAGCGCGCTTCACCTCCGCCCCTACCGCGCCGAAGACGAACCCGCTGCGATCAATCTCTGGCATCGCACCTGGCAAGAGGCCTATCCGCAGATCGACTTCGCCGCACGGCTGGACTGGTGGCGCGAGCGCTGGTGCAAGGACCTGGTGCCGAAGGCCCAGATCGTGGTGGCGGAGCAGGACGGCGCCCTGACCGGCTTCGTCACCATCGATCGCGACGGCTATCTCGACCAGCTCGTGGTCGATCCCTCGCATTGGGGCTCGGACGCAGCAAGGCTGCTGGTGGACGAGGCCAAGCGGCTGTCGCCTTCAGGCATCACGTTGCTCGTCAACAAGGACAATGCCCGCGCCATCCGCTTCTACGAGCGCAACGGCTTCGCCCACGCCGGCGAGGACGTGAACCCGACCTCGGGGCGGCCGGTGTTGAAGATGGTGTGGCGGGCGTGAGGCTACCGGCACTTCCCGCCGTCACTATGAGGCGTCTACGCCACCTCGAACTGCAACCGCGCCAGCCGCGCATATAGACCGTTGGCCGCGACGAGCTCGGCATGCGTGCCCTGCTCGACGATCTTGCCCTGGTCCATCACCAGGATGCGGTCGCAGGAGAGCACGGTGGCGAGGCGATGGGCGATCACCAGCGTGGTGCGATGGCGCATCAGCTCTTCCAGCGCGGTCTGCACCAGGGTCTCGCTCTCGGCGTCGAGCGCGGAGGTGGCCTCATCGAGCAGCAGAAGCGGCGCATCACGCAGGATGGCACGCGCGATCGCGATGCGCTGGCGCTGGCCCCCGGAGAGCGTCACGCCGCGCTCGCCGAGCGCCGTCTCGAAACCTTCTGGCAGGCGGCGGATGAACTCGGCGGCATGGGCGAGTTCGGCCGCGCGCTCGACCTCGGCATCGGTCGCATCGGGCCGGCCGAAGCGGATGTTCTCGCGGGCGGTTGCCGCAAATACCACCGAGTCCTGCGGCACCAGCGCGATGCGCGCGCGGAAATCCCTGGGGTCCGCGGACTTGACCGGCACGCCGTCGAGCGAGATCGTTCCGCTGCGCGGATCGTAGAAGCGAAGCAAAAGGTGAAAGATCGTGCTCTTGCCGGCGCCGGACGGACCGACGATCGCGACCTTCTCGCCGGGGCGCACCGTGAAGGACACGGCGTCGAGCACCTTGACGTCGGACCGCGCAGGATAGGCGAAGCTGACCCGGTCGAAGCCGACCTCGCCGCGCGCCGGCACCGGCAACGCCAGCGGCGCCGCGGGCGCCTTGATCTCGGGCTTCACGTGCAGGATCTCGAACAGGCGCTCGGCCGCGCCGGATGCCGCCGAGACCTCGCCCCAGACCTCGCTGAGCTGGCCGAGGCCCGCCGCGGCGAACACCGCATAGAGAACGAACTGACCGAGCCGGCCCGGCGTGATCGCGCCGGTCAGCACGTCGTGCGAGCCGATCCAGAGGATCGCGACCACGCTTGCGAACACGATGAAGATGATGATGGCGGTGAGCACGGCGCGGGCCTGGGTCGACGTGCGCGCGGCCTCATAGGCCTGCTCGACCTCGCCGCCGAAACGCTTCTCGGCAAACTGCTCGCTGGTATAGGCCTGCACGGTGCGGATCGCGCCGACCAGCTCACCGGCATAGGCGGAGGCTTCGGCGAGCGTGTCCTGCGCATTGCGCGACAGCCGCCGTACCCAGCGCCCGAAGGCGACCAGCGGCAGCACGATCAAGGGAATGGCGAGCAGCACGAAGCCCGAGAGCTTCGGGCTCGTGATCACCATCATCGCCGCAGCGCCCAGAAACATCATCAGGTTGCGCAGTGCGATCGAGACGGAGGCGCCGACGGCCGATTTGAGCTGGGTGGTGTCGGCGGTGAGGCGTGAGATCAATTCGCCGCTGCGGGCGGAATCGAAGAAGGCGGGAGACAGCGACAGCAGATGGCCGAAGACGTCGCGCCGGAGGTCGGCGACGATGCGCTCGCCGATCGTCATCACGAGGTAGTAGCGCGCCGCGCTCGCCAGCGCGAGCACGCCCACCACCGCGAGCATCACGGAGAAATAGCTGTTGATCAGCTCGATGCCTTCGGGCGTCAGGCCGAAATCAATCATCCGGCGCACCGCGATCGGCACCAGCAGCGTGGTCAGCGCGGCGACCGTCAGCGCCACGAAGGCGAGCGCGGCGCGGCCGCGATAGCGGCTCACATAAGGCGCGAGCGCCAGCAGTGGCCGGAGTTTCGCCCGGCCCTTGGCAGGCTGCTCGATCAGATCGGCCTCGATCGAGGGGGTGTCCGCCGAAGTCATATCGGGCCGATCGACATATTGGTCATCAAGCCGTTCCACTGCGCTCATGAGATCCGACCCATTGTATTCGTTCGCACCCAATTAGGCCGGTGTGGGAGTAGTGGCAAATCCGGGATGTCCCTTAGGGGCAAACCCGGTTCACCACCCCGCATGGCTTGTTTTGCGGGGTTTCGTGAGGTATAGAGCCGCCAAATCCGTCATTCGCGAGCCACCAGAACAGGCGCCGGGCGCCGAGGAATTTGCCATGAAAGCCGAAATTCATCCGGATTATCATACGATTAAGGTCGTGATGACCGACGGAACCGAGTACCTGACCCGCTCGACTTGGGGCAAGGAAGGCGACACGCTGAACCTCGACATCGACCCGAAGTCGCACCCGGCCTGGACGGGCGGCAACGCTCAGATCATGGACCGCGGCGGCCGCGTCTCGCGCTTCCAGAAGAAGTTTTCGGGCTTTCTGAAAAAAGATTGATCCGGCCGCAAGGGTCGGAGATGAAAAAACGCCCCCGGAGAGCCGGGGGCGTTTTTGTTTTCTGCTGTCATTCGGGGGCGCGACGATGTCGCGAGCCCGGAATCCATAAACACGATCGGGAGTATGGATTCCGGGCCCGCGCCAAGAGGCGCGTCCCGGAATGACGATCGGGATTGTTGATGGATCCTACCGCTCGAACGCGGCCTTCAGCGCGTTGAGATGCGGCACCAGCGGATTGCCGATCGCGAGCTGTTCGGCCGGCGGGGTGTGGATCGTAGTGTCGAGGCGGCGCACGCGAGTCTGCAGGCTCATCGAGCGATGGATCAGGTCCTGGAGC
>JAEYTQ010000298.1 GCA_023433965.1 Pseudomonadota bacterium
GCTGTAGGGTGGGCAAAGGCGCGAAAGCGCCGTGGCCACGACCCCTCTCGTATTGCGGCAGGTGGTGGGCACGCTCCGCTGTGCCCACCCTGCCAGAGCGTCATCTCAGCGAAGAGAGGGGCTAAATCAAATCACATCCGCCAGCGAGTGCCCCTGCAACTCGATGCTTAGCCCCTGCATACCCAGATCGTTGATCTCGCCGCCCATCGCCTTCAGGCTCTCCTCGCGGATCAGCGACATCAGCCCGCGGCGCAGGGCCAGGAACTCCGAAGACATCATCATGGATTGCTGCCGCGGTCGCTCCAGCGGAATCGGGATCTCCGCCTTTATCGAGCCGGGCCGGGCGGTCATGCAATAGACGCGGTCCGACAGGAAGATCGCCTCGTCGATGTCGTGGGTGACGAACAGCACCGATATCTTCAGCCGCTGCCACATGTTGGTGAGGATCTGCTGCATGATGACGCGCGTTTGCGCGTCGAGGGCGCCGAACGGCTCGTCGAGCAGCAGCACCTTCGGCCCCGTCGCGAGTGCGCGGACGATACCGACGCGCTGCTTCATGCCGCCGGAGAGCCTTTCCGGATAATGCTTCTCGAACGCTTCGAGCCCGGCAAGCCCGAGCAGCGTTCGCGCGGCCCGCTCGCGTTGCGAGCGGGGCATGCCGCGCATCTTCAGGCCGAACTCGACGTTCTCCCGGACAGTCTTCCAGGGGAACAGTGAATATTGTTGGAACACCATGCCGCGTTCGGCGCTCGGGCCGTTGACGCGTTCGCCATCGACGGTGACGATCCCCGTCGTAGGTTTGAGGAAGCCTGCGACCGCATTGAGCAGCGTCGACTTTCCGCAGCCGGACGGGCCCACGATCGACACGAACTCGCCGGGCCGCACATGGATCTGCGTGTCGGTGACGGCTTGCACCGCTCCCTCGATCGTCTCGTAGGCGAGGGAGAAGTTCTTGACCTCGATCAGGCCTTTCGCCGCCTTGGCCGCAAGGACTTCGCTCATGTCGACCTCCATGGCATCACCAATTGTCCCGCGCCGCGGATCAGCAGGCTCGACCCGAGGCCGAGCACCCCGATTGCGATCATGCCGAGCGCGATATCGGCATATTGAACCAGCGAATAAGCTTCCCAGGTGAAATAGCCGATGCCGTACTGACCCGAGATCATTTCGGCGGCGATCAGTGACACCCATGCCACGCCCATGCCGACGGTGAGGCCGGTGAAGATGTGCGGCAGCGAGGCCGGAAAATACACCTCGCGGAAGATCGAGCGCTCCCGCGCGCCGAGACACTGCGCGGCGCGCACCAGCACCGGATCGACCAGCGACATGCCGTGCAGGGTGTTGACCAGGATCGGGAAGAACGAGCCGAGGAAGGTGATGTAGACGATGCTTTGTTCGTTGGTCGGCCACAGCATGATCGCCATCGGCACCCAGGCGATCGCCGGGATCGGCCGCAGCACCTCCGCCACCGGGAAGATCACCTCGTGAACCAGCTTGAAACGTCCCATGATCAGGCCGAGCGGCACCCCGACGATGGCGGCGAGCGAGAAGCCGATGAAGATGCGGCGGCAGCTGAGCAGAACGTGCATCAGGAATTTGGGATCGTGGATCGCCTTGGTGAAGCTCGCATAGACCGCGAGCGGCGAAGGCACGTTGGTGAAGCGCACGAAGAATACGACCCGATAGGTCGTGAGCAGGTGCCAGACCAGGAGGAACGCGAGCAGCGATATGATGCCGATCGCGGTCGCGCGCAGCCGGCCCTGGTTCAGGCGGTACCAGCGACGGACGAGCGTGCCGAAGGAGGGCGGTGCTGCCGCTGGCGTGACGGCGGGCACGGGGCCCGCCTCTGCGATGGATGTTGCCGGCATGCTGTCCTCGGGATGTCTGACGAGGGCGGGACTGCTCACGTCTTGCCTCCGCCGACCGCTGCTTTCACCGCCTCGTCGAAGCCGAGCACCTTGCCGTTGATCTTGGCCGCGTAGGCCTCGGCGTCCTTCTTCAGCAGGAACGGTGCGACCTCGCCATTGCCGACCGCGAAGAAGGCCTGATCGGCGAAAAGCTTGATGCCACGGGTGGTATCGAAGACATAGGCGACGTTGATCTTCTTGCCCTTCGCCTTGTAGTCGGCATAGGCGCCGAGTGTGCAGCTCGCGGACGAGAAAGGCATGATGCCGGCCTCGTCGACCCAGACTTCTCCGGCCTTCCGCGGATCGGCGATCGGCTTCTTGCAGAATGTGTCTTCGCCGGAGATCTCGTAGTTCTTCGTGCTCGCGAGTTGCGCGTCATAGTCGAGCTTCATCTCGGCATAGGCCTTGCGGATGTAGCTGTCGTCGACCCATTTCTTCGGATCGAATTCCTTCATGCGGCCGAGGTTCTGCAGCACCTTGACGTCGGTCGTGGCGGCATCGATCAGCGCCGGCTTGATCGTGGGATCGGTGGTCATGTTGCCGCTGGGACCGAGGAAGATGTAGACGACTTCCTTGTTGATCCCGGTCCACTCCTGGATCTTCTCGGCGGCGAGCTTGGGATTGTCGCGCAGCCATTGATTGGCGGCGATCAGCGCCTTGAAGTAGGCGACGACGACCTCGGGATACTTCTCGGCGAAATCGGTGCGAACGACGATGCCGTGGAAGGTCGGCAAGTTCGTCTCGACGCCGTCGAAGATCTTTCGGGCGAAGCCGCGGAACGGCAAAAGCTCGGCGAAGGGAACGAAGTCGGCATGCCCGTCGATCTTCTTCTCCTGGAGATTTGTCGACCCGACCTCGGGACTCTGGCTGACCAGCTGGAAGAAGTCGGAGGGATAGCCCCTGTCCTGCATCGCCTTGAGGACCATGCCATGCGCGGCGGAGCCGAAGGGGACGCTGACAAGCTTGCCCTTGAGATCGGCGAGATCGTAGTAGGGCGAGTCTTTGTGAACGACGAGACCATTGCCGGAGCCGGAGAGGCTGTAAGCGGCAATGCCGATCAGCCGGCTCTTGCTCTCGGGGTTGCTCTCGAAGGTGAAGCCGTTCACGATCAGCGGATAGTCTCCCATCATGCCTATCTGCAGCTTGTTCGCCATCATCGCATTGGTGACGGGCGGGCCGGAGGTGAAATTCTGCCACTCCAGCTCGAACTTGATGTTGGCGTACTTGCCGTCCTTCGGCAGATATTTCTCGAGGAGGCGCAACTGGCGGATGACGACGCCGGCGGTGACCGTGTTCGTCGTGGTGTCCTGCGTTCCGATGCCGAGTGTGATCGTTTCCGCCGACACCGGCTGCGTGACAAATAGCGTCAGCGACGTCACCGACATCGCGATCGAGAGCGTGGGAAGACGGCGGACCATTCTCATCCTCATTCGGTTGGATGTGCTGTGGTTGCCATGATTGGGTGAGGGCTGAGGCAGGGCAAATCCGGAGTGACCGTTGCAGTCGATTAGTTGCCGGGAAACTCTGATTGCATACTCCTTGGGCAGTCCTGCACTATAAAGCCGCTTGCCTGAGCACCGGCCCTGGCTGCAAATTCGCCTAATCAGCTGCGTGACCGCGCATCTCTTCCAGCACGTCGGTCCGGCAGATCACGATCTGCGACCGTTTGGTCAGCACGATTCCCTTCTCCTGCATGCGCTTCAGGCTGATCGTGACCCACTGCCTGGTGGCGCCGACCATGTGGGCAATATCGGCATGGGTGAAGGCTGAAGCGATGACGGTGCCGTCGGCGTCCTCGACGCCGTAGAGCTCAACGAGATGCAGCAAGAGGTGCGCAAGACGCTGTGTGATCGAGCGCGTTCCCAGCATCTGTGCCAGCGCCGAATAACACTTGCCCTTGAAAGTGAGGCCTTCGATGAGGCCGATCGCGAGATTCGGGATCTCCGAGGCAAGTGAGCGCAGCTCCTTTCCCGGCAGGTGCACCACGCTGCAATTGCTGGATGCCACGCCCGACCATTGATGCATGGTGCCTTCGAATACTTCGGGCCCGCCGACGAAATTGCCGGCGTGCCAGTAAGCCAGCGTGATCTCGCGCCCGAGCGGCGAAGTGTAGAATACCCGAATGCGGCCGCTTTCGATCAGCCATATACCGTCATGCTTGCCGCCCTGGCTGAATAGCGTCTGGCCGCGGTTGAGCACTTTGCGACGCCCCTGCTTCAGCGCGAGCTCCCGCTCACGCGGGGAGAGCTTGTCCATCAGCGGCGGGGGGCCGCCGATCCATTGCTGGTTCTCGGTCAGCAGCAGGGAAGAGCTTCCGGTGGACCGCACCGCTCCGGGAACAATGCCCCGAACCGCATTCGCCGCCTGCAACATCGTCTGCCTCCGGAACGTTTAATCGTTCTAAAGAGGAGCAATGTCTGTGCCAGATGGCGGGCCGACACCCTGCGTCATTCTGAGCGGCGTTCGGTACCCCGGCAAGACAACGCCGGTTATGCGGCAGTCCCCGCCAAGCTCAATAGATACGGTCTCGGATAAATCCCCCGGTTGTGCCCATCCGAGAACGAGATGTTCAGCCCGTAGCCGAGGTCGCCGATCTCAGTGATCGCGATGCCCGGAAATGCTTCCGGAAAGCGGCCGTCGAAGCGAGCGCGGGTGCAGTGGGCGCATTTGCAGGAGAGGCGGAGCGTTTCGGCGGAAACGCTGAGCGCATCGTCTTGTGCGGTGCGGACAAACAGCGTGGCGAGATCGGCGCTGGCTTCGTAGTCGGCTACAGTCGGTGCCACCAAGGTCATGCTCATGACGAACCTCCGACGTCCTGATAGGCCGGCGCAGGCGCGTACGAATAGCAACTAATTGCCGGTGCGGTGTGATCCCGTGTCTTTTCAATCTTCGCCACGAAATGTGAAACTAATCGACCGGGAATTCCACTTCCGCGTTGCCGGACTCTCCTCTCTCCGAAACCTTCTGTGTCATCGATGGCAAGGAGAGACCATGAGCGCATTTCAGAAGGAAACGGTTCTATCGGTCAGGCATTGGACCGATTCCTTGTTCAGCTTCACAGCGACGCGAGATCCCGGCTTCCGGTTCCAGAACGGCCAATTCGCCATGATCGGGCTCGAGGTCGAGGGCAGGCCGTTGATGCGGGCTTACAGCATGGCAAGCGCCAATCACGAGGAGGCGCTCGAGTTCTTCTCGATCAAGGTCCAGGACGGCCCGCTGACCTCGCGTCTGCAAAAGATCAGGGAGGGCGACATCATTCTGGTCGGCCGTAAGGCGACCGGGACGCTGATCACCGGTAACCTCATTCCGGGCAAACGTCTCCTGCTGCTCTCGACCGGAACGGGCCTTGCGCCCTTTGCCAGCCTGATCAAGGACCCCGACGTCTACGAGAACTACGAGACCATCGTGCTTGCGCATGGTTGTCGCCAGGTCTCCGAACTTGCCTACGGTGAGCACGTCGTCGACGGCTTGCGCAACCACGAGTTCTTCGGCCCCTTGATACGCGACAAGCTCGTCTACTACCCAACCGTCACGCGCGAGCCGTTCCGGAACCGCGGCCGCATCACAGATCTGATCGCCTCGAACCAGATGTTTGACGATATCGGGCAGTCCGGCCTCGATATCGGGGGCGACCGCATCATGCTGTGCGGCAGCCCCGCGATGCTCGAGGAACTCCACGCGATGTTCTCCGCACGCGGCTTCGTCGAGGGCAGCCACAGCCAGCCCGGCCATTTCGTCATCGAAAAGGCCTTCGTCGAACGCTGAGGCGCAAATCGCGTTCCGGCGACAACTAATTGCTATCGCCGGGAAGCTCCCTGAACAAATCTGATGCAAACGCGCCGGCTATCGGCGAACCAGGAGCAAGTGATGGCACTAGAGCAGATCGTCGACGGACTTTCCGAGGTTTCCTGCGACGTGCTGGTCATCGGCGGCGGTACAGCCGGCCCGATGGCGGCGCTGAAGGCGAAGCTGAAGAACCCGAAGGCCAATGTCGTCCTGCTCGAAAAGGCCAACGTCAAGCGCTCAGGCGCGATCTCGATGGGGATGGACGGACTGAACAACGCCGTCATTCCCGGCTATGCGACGCCGGAGCAGTACACCAAGGAAATCACCATCGCCAATGACGGCATCGTCGATCAGAAGGCGGTCTATAAGTACGCGCAGAGCTGCTACAAGATCATCGAGGAGCTGGACAGCTTCGGCATTCGCTTCCTGAAGAACGAGAACGGCGATTACGCCGTCAAGAAGGTGCACCACATCGGGACCTACGTGCTGCCGATGCCGAACGGCGAGACCGTGAAGAAGGCCCTGTATCGCCAGCTCCGCCGCGCCCGCATCCTGATTTCCAACCGCTACATGGCGACGCGGCTGCTCAAGTCGGCCGATGGCCGCATCGCAGGGGCCGTCAGTGTCAATACCCGCACTGCCGAGATGCTCGTCATCAAAGCCAAGGCCGTGATCCTCTGCATGGGTGCCGCCGGCCGCCTGGGTCTTCCGACCTCCGGCTACATGTTCGGCACCTACGAGAACGCGGCCAATTCGGGCGACGGCTACGCCATGGCCTATCACGCCGGCGCCGCGCTCGCGAACCTCGAATGCTTCCAGATCAACCCGCTGATCAAGGACTATAACGGCCCGGCCTGTGCCTATGTCGCCGGCCCGTTCGGCGCCTACACCGCCAACAACGAAGGCTCGCGCTTCATCGAATGCGACTACTGGTCCGGCCAGATGATGCTCGAGTTCTACAACGAGCTCCTGTCGGGCAAGGGTCCGGTGTTCCTGCAGCTCAAGCACCTGCACCCCGACACGATCTCCGAGATCGAATCGACGCTGCACAAGGTGGAGCGTCCGACACGCGGGCTGTTCCAGCAGGGGCGCGGCGTCGACTACCGCAGCGAGTCGATCGAGATGCACATCTCGGAGATCGGTTTCTGCTCCGGCCACAGCGCCTCCGGCGTGTTCGTCGACGACAATGCGCGCACCACCGTGCCCGGCCTCTATGCCGCCGGCGACATGGCCAGCGTGCCGCACAATTACATGCTGGGCGCCTTCACCAATGGCTCGGTTGCCGGCATCGATGCGATGGAGTACGCCGACAGCCATGACTTCGCGGAGTTCGATGCCGCCGAGGTCGCACTCGAGCGCGAGCGCGTGATGGCGCCGACCAGGCGCGAGGACGGTATTCCGCCCAATCAGATCGAATACAAGACCCGGCGGCTCGTCAACGACTATCTGCAGCCGCCGAAGGTCACGCGCAAATACGAGCTCGGCATGCGGCGCCTGGCCGAAGCGCGAGAGGACATGCAGGAGCGCATGATCGCGCGCAACGCGCACGAGCTGCTCCGCGCTCTCGAAGTTCAATCGATCATGGACTGTGCCGACATGGCCGCGCACGCCTCGCTCTACCGCGAGGAGAGCCGCTGGGGCCTCTATCACTGGCGCACGGACTTTCCGGAGAAGGACGACGAGAACTGGTTCTGCCACACGCTGCTGAGCAAGCGTGACGGCAAGATGACCAGCGAGAAGCGTGCCGTCGAGCCCTATGTCGTCCCTATCGCGGACGACGAGAAGGACCTCTACGACAAGCAGCGCGTCCGCGCCTCCGCCTGATCCACCGCGCCAAAGCAATAGGAGACATCAAATGCCTCTCGCGTCCTATCAGACATCGGTTCCGGTGGTCGTCGACGACGCCAAATGCATCGCGGACAAAGGTTGCACGGTCTGCGTCGACGTATGCCCGCTCGACGTCCTGCGCATCAGCGACATGACCAAGAAGGCCTACATGGCCTATGACGAATGCTGGTACTGCATGCCCTGCGAAGCCGATTGTCCGACTGGCGCGGTCACCGTCAACATTCCTTATCTGCTGAGGTGATCATGTCGAGCCCGTTCGAATCCTACGACGATCTGGAAGACATCGACGAGCGGCTACAGGCCGCCGATCCCGCCGAGCGCCGCGTCGCAATCATCGCGCTCGGCCATTCCGGCGATCCTGCGGCCATCGCGCATCTGGCCAACATGGTCTCGGACCCCGATGCAGGCGTACGCCAGCAGGTCGCGATGGCGCTCGGCGAGTTCGATGGACCGCAGGCTGCGGCGGCGCTGGTGAAGTTGCTGGTCGATCCCGAGAGGATCGTCGCAGCGGCTGCCGCTGATAGCATGGCCGAGTTCAAGGATCCCGCCTGCGCCGGGATCATCCTGCCGCTGGTGAAGCACCCCCATGCCTTTGTCCGCATGGGCGCGCTGCGTGCGCTCAAGGAATTGCGCTGCAAGGACACTTTGAAGCCGTCGCTCGAAGCACTTCAGGATTCCGACGCCGCTGTGCGCGTGCAGGCGATCGGCGTGATCGGCTTCCTCAAGCTCGAAGAGGCGATCCCGGCGCTGACCGCGCTGATCAACGATCCCGATGCCCATGTCCGCCGCGCGGCAGTTAGCGCGTTGGCGTTCTCGCACATGAAGCCTGCGGCGGAGACGATCACGCGCGCGCTGAAGGACCCGGACTGGATGGTGCGCGAAATGGCAGCGGAAACGCTGGGCCTCAACGCCAATGGCTCGCTGGCGGCGGATCAACTCATCGGCTCGCTCGGCGACGAGTTCTGGCAGGTACGATTGAAGGCGATCCGCAGTCTCGGCAAGATGAAGGTCGAGCGCGCGGTGCGCCCGATCGGCAACTGCGTCAACCACGACCAGGCGAACCTGCGCAAGGAGGCGGCCGCCGCACTCGGCGAGATCGCCCATCCCGACGGGGAAGCGTTCCTGGCCGTCATCGCCGACGATCTCGATCCGGACGTGCGCAAGAATGCACGTTGGGCATTGCAGCAGATTGCAGCCCGCAAGGCGCGGGCAGGGGCATAGACGTCGTCCGCGGCGGGTCTGGACTTCCCCTGCCAGACGTTTATTTGTCTTCGCCAATGGGATCGACCGCCGACAATTGGCCGATCTGAGAACAGCGAGGACGCGGCCATGACGAGTTTGACGGTGAAAGACCTCCTTCCCGAGGACGGAACGAAGGGAACGCTGGCTGGTCGCGTCTGGCTGCCGCAGGTCAATGGTCCGGCCGTCGTCGCCGTGCGCGGTGATGGCGTATTCGACGTCACGACACGGTTTCCGACCGTCAGCGCGCTCTGCGAGGAAGACGATCCGGCCAAGGCTCTTGCTGCGACCACAGGCGAACGTATCGGTGATCTCGAAGCGATCGTGGCCAACACGTCGCCGGACCGGCGTGATCCCGAGAAGCCATGGCTGCTCGCGCCCGTCGATCTCCAGACCCTCAAGGCTGCCGGCGTGACCTTTGCCATCTCGATGTTGGAGCGCGTCATCGAAGAGCGGGCCAAGGGCAATCCGGCCTCCGCCGAAGCCATCCGCAAAGAGGTGACGCGCCTCATCGGCGATGATTTGTCGAAGCTCGTGCCGGGGTCGGATCAGGCGATGCATCTGAAGCAGGTGCTGATCGAGCAGAACGCCTGGAGCCAGTATCTCGA
>JAEYTQ010000349.1 GCA_023433965.1 Pseudomonadota bacterium
CGCGCACGTCAGTCGTCTGCGCGAGCAAGCGTGCGCGCGCCGGGCTCTGCGAGATCAGCTTCGAGGAGGTCGGAAAGGCGGACTGCCGGTGCGGTAGGAGAGTATCTGGTCGGCGGGGATGAGGATCTTGCTCGTTGCGTTGGGTGACAGCCGCAGCGCGACCGGATGGACGTTGCCGAGTGCAAGAGCTCCGCCGATGCAGCAGAGCCCCATTCCGCACTTGTAGCCATTCTTGTGCGAGCTCGATCCCTTCATGTCGTCCGGACAGCAATCGTCCATCGACATGTCGCCGTGATCCGCCATGTGCATGACGGTCTGCATGTCGTCCGACGGCATCGCGTGACCGACAGCGGCCGACGCACCAAGCGGCAGCATCGCCAGCGAGGCGGCGATCGCGAATGCCAGGATGGTACGGACGAGCCGCATATTGACCGACTTACCTCTCGGGCCGCAGCGCGGTTCGAATAGCATATTCCCGGGCGTGGTGCAGTCGTTGATCCGGCTCAAGCTTTCGTGACCAAGAGCGAGCGCAGCCAGGCCAGTCTCGAGATCGCTTGCTCGGCCAGCTGCTGCAGACGCTCGAGATTGGCCGCATCGGGCGACCGCTCGGCGCCCTCGAGGTAGCCGTCAACGAGCGCTTCGGCGATCTCCAATGGGCCCCTGTGTTCCATGGTCGCCGGAAAGCTCCCGAGGTCTGCGGCGGCCGTGGCCATCTGGGCCGTCTGGTCGCGAATGTCTCGGATCCGCACCGCCGCCGATTCGCCCAGGCCCGGTTCCAAGTCGTCGAGCTGTGCAACCAGGCGAAGCTCGAGGCGTCGCGCATCAATTTGCCGCAGCGGCACCGACGATGCCTCTGCGCTGCTCCGTTCGTGTTCTTGATGATAGGCCAGCCGCCTCTCCTTCCGCAGCGTGGCGACATGGCCGAGCTCTTCCCTGGCCATGGCCTCGGAGGCCTTCTTGATCTCGGGATCGTCGGAATAAGCCGCGAGATAGGACCAGAAGGCGAAGGCGCGTTCCTCGTTGCGGACCGCCATCGCGAGCGCACGGTACGGCGTCATCAGCCCCGATGTCCTGACTTCCGCGGCAGCGTCCGGAGGAAGCGTTTCCGGCGCCTCCCAGCGCACCAAGGCAGGATCCGGGCTCTTGCCGCGGCGCGATTGCGACCACTGCGTGACACTATCCACATGCTCGCGCTCGGCGGCGGCTAGCCGCGCGAACACCTCCGCCAGCTCATCCTTGCCCTGCCCGCGCATCTCATCGGCGAGAGAATCGTACTTGTTCGCCGCTTCCTGCTCCATTGCGTGCGCTAGCGCAAAGAGCTCGTCCAGCGACTTCAATACACCGGCAGGCTCGGCACTGAGCAATGACGTGCGTAGGAATGGCATCCCGAGGACTCCAAATGCAGATTTTGATCCGGTTCCGCGCGACCACGAGTCTCACGAACGGGGTTGACAGAGTCAGTCGTACACGATGAGCTTTGCACGTCAGCGGCGACAAATCATCGACGAAGAATCCTGGAGCATGCGCGGCCCGTTTGGCCGCGCAAAGGGCATTTGAATCGACATGTCGAAGCGACCGGACGAAGATACCGCCTTCGCAAGGCGTGCAGCGCTCGCGCTCGCAGGCCTGCTACTGCTGTGTCTGACTTATATTTCGCCCGCTCACGCCGCCGGTGATGTGTCGACATATCTGTCGAAGATTGTGCCTGCCGAGTTCTTCCCGGGCGCGGATCGCTTCGGGCCGCCCCAAGGCGATC
Organism: Pseudomonadota bacterium; assembly: GCA_023433965.1. Classification (GTDB taxonomy): domain Bacteria; phylum Pseudomonadota; class Alphaproteobacteria; order Rhizobiales; family Xanthobacteraceae; genus Bradyrhizobium. Next base: position 1,757 of record JAEYTQ010000349.1, read on the forward strand.
CGCCGATCGTGCCGGTCTATCGCGGCGATCAGCTGCAGGGTTTTGTGTTCCTCAACTCCGACCTGGCGAATTCGGTCGGCTACTCCGGCAAGCCGATTCACCTGCTGGCCGGGATCGACCCGAGGGGCGTCATCACCGGCATCAAGCTCGTCGACCACAAGGAACCGATCGTGCTGGTCGGCATTCCCGAGGCGCGCATCGTTGCTGCCGTGAACGCGCTGATCGGCAAGGACATGAAGCCGGTCGCGACTGGCGCCGAGAGACCGCCACAGGTCGACATCGTGAGCGGCGCGACCGTCACCGTGCTGGTGATGGGCGACAGCATCGTTCGCGCGGCGTCCAAGCTGATCCGAACCGGGCGCATTGGTGGCGGCGATGGTGCGGCCGCATCGGCTGCCCTACCCCCCGTCATCAAGACACTCGATCTCGAACGCAGCGAAGTCCGCGACTGGGAGAGCCTCGTCGGCGACGGGTCGATACGCCGCCTTCATCTCGGCATCGGCGACGTCAACGATGCCTTTGCAAAATCCGGCAACGCGGCGGCGACACAGTATCCCGAACCGGGCGATGCCGGCGATACCTTCATCGATCTCTACGTCGCGCTCGTGAGCGCACCGACGATCGGCCGCAGCCTGCTCGGCGACGATGGTTATCGACGCTTGCAGGACGGCTTGAAGCCCGGCCAGCAGGCGATCGTCGTCGCCGGCAACGGCCCCTACTCGTTCAAAGGCTCGGCCTATGTCCGCGGCGGCATCTTCGATCGCATCGAGATCCTGCAGGAAGGCAACAGCACCCGCTTCCGCGACCGCAACCATACCCGCCTCGGCGCACTGGAGGCAGAGGGCGCGCCGGAGTTCAGGGAAGTCGGCCTGTTCGTCACGCCTCCGGAGTTCACCCTCGATCCGACGCAGCCGTGGCAGCTTCAGCTGCTGGTGCAGCGCAGCCTCGGCGGCCGCGACAAGGCATTCCTGACCTTCGACGTCAATTACATCCTGCCCGACAATTACATCCGCCGCGAGCAGCGCGCGGTGACGGTGCCGGAGAGCGCAGCGCCGCCGCCCTCGGAGGCGAAGGCTGATGCTGCGCCGCCGCCGGAAGCAGATGAGCCGCTCTGGATGCGGATCTGGCGATCGAGCACGGTCTCGATCGGCATTACCGCGTTCATGCTGGCCGCCCTCACCGGCATCTTCTTCTTCCAAAATCTGCTGGTGAGCCGCCCGGTGCTCTATACCTGGGTTCGACGCGGCTATCTCGCTTTCGTTCTGGTCTGGCTTGGGTGGTACGCCAACGCGCAACTGTCCGTCGTCAACGTCGTCACCTTCACCAATGCGCTGGTGACGGGCTTCCGCTGGGAATACTTCCTCGCCGCTCCCCTGATCTTCATTCTGTGAGCCGCGACGGCCGGCGGGCTTCTGTTCTGGGGACGCGGCCCGTTCTGCGGCTGGCTGTGTCCCTTCGGCGCACTCCAGGAACTCAGCAACACGGTCGCGAAATGGCTGAAGGTTCCTCAACTGACGGTGCCTTGGGGCCTGCATGAGCGGCTGTGGCCGGTCAAATACATCATCTTTCTCGGACTGTTCGGCCTGTCGCTCTATTCGGTCGAGATGGCCGAACGGTTCGCCGAGGTCGAGCCGTTCAAGACCGCCATCATCCTGAAGTTTTCGCGGAGCTGGCCGTTCGTGGCCTACGCCGTCGCCCTGCTCGTCATCGGCCTGTTCATCGAGCGCTTCTTCTGCCGCTACCTCTGTCCGCTCGGCGCCGCGCTCGCCATCCCCGGCCGTATCCGGACCTTCGAATGGCTGCGCCGCTGGCCCGAATGCGGCACGCCCTGTCAGCGCTGCGCCAAGGAATGCCCGGTGCAGTCGATTCATCCCGAGGGGCACATCAACGTCAACGAGTGCATCTACTGCATGCACTGCCAGGAACTCTATTACGACGACCACCGCTGCCCGCACATGATCCAGGTACGGCTGAAGCGCGAGAAGTTCGCGGCGATGTCCTCGCCCTCGATGCGCTCCGGCGGCAAGGGTCCTGCGACCGTCATCACCGCCGGCGGCAAACCCGTCGCCGCATCGGCGGCCGTCACTCCACCACCAAACTGAACCCGGAAGCCGAGGAGGCAATCATGAGCGAGAACGAAAAAACCAAGGGCGTCAGCCGACGGACCGTGCTGGGAACGACGGCGGCTGCCGCAGGCGTGGGCCTTGCCGGCGGCGTGACGCTGAAGGACGGCGGCTTCGTCTCGCCTGCGGACGCGCAGACCAAGACTGCTGCGCCCAAGGCACCGGCCGCCCGGCCGGCCGTGCACAAGACCGAGGTCGCCCCAGGTGAGCTCGACGAATATTACGTGTTCTTCTCCAGCGGCCAGTCCGGCGAGATGCGGGTCGTCGGCCTTCCCTCGATGCGCGAGCTGATGCGCGTTCCGGTCTTCAATCGCTGCAGCGCTACCGGCTGGGGGCAGACCAACGAAAGCATCAAGGTTCTGACCGAGGGGATGCAGCCCGCAACCCGCGAGTTCCTGAAGAACCGCGGCGGCACCTACCTGAACGGCGACCTCCACCACCCGCACATCTCCTTTACCGACGGCACCTATGACGGCCGCTATGCCTTCATGAACGACAAGGCCAATAGCCGCGTCGCGCGGGTGCGGCTCGACATCATGAAATGCGACAAGATCATCGAGCTGCCGAACCAGCACACCGTTCACGGTCTTCGCCTGCAGAAATATCCGCGCACCGGCTATGTGTTCGCCAACGGCGAGGATGGCGTGCCGCTGCCCAACGACGGCAAGGTCCTGGACGATCCCAAGCAGTATCGCTCGATCTTCAGTGCGATCGACGGCGACACGATGAAGGTCGCCTGGCAGGTGATCGTCAGCGGCAACCTCGACAACGTCGACGCCGATTACCAGGGAAAATACTGCTTTGCGACCTGCTACAACAGCGAGGAAGGCGTCACGCTGGCGGAGATGACCGCCAGCGAGCAGGACTGGGTCGTCATCTTCAACATCAAGCGGATCGAGGAGGCCGTGAAGAAGGGCGACTTCAAGGAAATGAACGGCGTGCCCGTCATCGACGGCCGCAAGGGATCGGCTTACACGCGCTACGTTCCGGTCTCGAACAACCCGCACGGCATGAACACCGCTCCGGACGGCATCCATGTCGTAGCAGCAGGTAAGCTCTCGCCGACCGTGACCGTGATGGACGTGCGCAAGTTCGACGACCTGTTCGACGACAAGATCAAGCCCCGCGACGTCGTCGTCGCAGAACCCGAACTCGGCCTCGGCCCGCTGCACACAGCCTATGACGGCAAGGGCAATGCCTACACCACCCTCTTCCTCGACAGCCAGGTCTGCAAGTGGAGCATCGACCTCGCCAAGCGGGCCTACAAGGGCGAGAAGGTCAACCCCATCCTCCAGAAGCTCGACGTGCACTATCAGCCGGGCCACAATCACACCTCGATGGGCCAGACCAAGGAGGCGGATGGAAAATGGCTTATTTCGCTGAACAAGTTCTCGAAGGACCGCTTCCTGAACGTCGGCCCGCTTAAGCCGGAGAATGATCAGCTGATCGACATCTCGGGCGATCAGATGAAGCTGGTGCATGACGGCCCGAGCTTCGCCGAGCCGCATGACGCGACCATCGTCCACCGCTCCAAGATCAACCCGATCTCGATCTATGACCGGGCGGATCCGATCTTCGCGGATGCGGTCAAGCAGGCCAAGGCCGACGGCATCGACCTGGAGGCGGATTCGAAGGTCATTCGTGACGGCAACAAGGTGCGGGTCTACATGACCTCGACCGCGCCGGCCTACGGACTCGATCAGTTCCAGGTCAAGCAAGGTGACGAAGTGACCGTCTTCGTCACCAACATCGACGCGGTCGAGGATTTGACGCACGGCTTCTGCATCGTCAACTACGGCATCAACATGGAGATCGGGCCGATGGCCACCGCGTCGGTGACCTTCACGGCCGACAAGCCCGGTGTCTACTGGTACTACTGCTCCTGGTTCTGCCACGCCATGCACATGGAGATGAAGGGCCGGATGTTCGTCGAGCCCAAATCGGTCTGAAGCGGCCTGATCGGAGCGACCTCGTGGGTCCATTGTCACGCATGCTTCCGGCGGCGCTGGTCGCCGCCGGACTATCCGGCTTCGCCAATGCGGAGACGCTGACGGCCGTGCCCGGCCAGCCGCTGCAACCGCTGCTGGATCGCGCGCGCGCCGGCGACGTCGTCGAGCTCGCGCCGGGCGAATATCACGGTCCGATCCGGATCGACCGCCCCTTGCAGCTGGTCGGGACCAGGGACGCGGTGCTCGATGCTGGCGGCACCGGCAACGTCATCACGGTCAGCGCGGCCGACGTCACCGTCCGCGGCGTGACCATTCGCGGGTCGGGCCGCGATTTGCAGGCGATGAATTCCGGGATATTCCTGCAAAAGACGGCCGAACGCGCGCAGATCGAAGGCAACCGGCTGGAGGAGAACCTGTTCGGCGTCTACGTGCATGGCGCCAGGGGCTCCCGGGTGGTGCGCAACGAGATCGAGGGCTTGCGCGGCGGGCGTCTCAGCGAGGCCGGCAACGGCGTCTCGCTGTGGAACGCGCCCGACGTCACAATTGCCAGCAACACATTCCGCTACGGCCGCGACGGCATCTTCTCGATCTCGAGCAGCAAGGACC
>JAEYTQ010000369.1 GCA_023433965.1 Pseudomonadota bacterium
ACCTACTACGGCGTCGTGAACTTCGCGGACGGCTTTACGCCCGGCGTCAAAGCATTCACAGCGGCGGTGCTAGGCGGCATCGGCTCGCTGCCGGGAGCGGTGATCGGTGGGTTGCTCATCGGACTGATCGAAACAATGTGGTCGGCGTATTTTTCGATCGACTACAAGGACGTTGCGGCCTTCTCGATCCTCGCCATCGTGCTCATCTTCATGCCGTCCGGTCTGTTCGGGCGCCCTGATGTCGAGAAAGTCTGAACGATGAGCCAAGGCAGCCAGGGCGGGCTGCCGCCCGCATCGCATTCCTTGCAGGCGATCATCAAGGACGCCGCCTTGTGGGCGCTCGTCACGCTCGGACTGTGCTTTCCCATAGTCCTGTTCCGTACCGAGCAGAACCTGTCGCTGCAGACGCGACTGGACGCCAGGCCGCTTCTGGTGCTTGCCGCCGTGGCGACCGTGTTCGTCGGGCGTCTTCTGTGGCGGCTCTATGCGCATCCCAGCCGGCCGAGGCCGGTGCTGTTCCCGCCGCTTGAACTCAGCCCACGTCACAAGGAGCTGGCGCCGCGGATCGGCCTCGCGATCCTGTTTCTCTTTCCATTCCTGGTGCTGGCGATCGTCGGCTCGGGCGGTGCGATCAAGTGGATCATTAACTACGGGGTGCAGATCCTCATCTACATCATGCTCGCGTGGGGACTAAACATCGTGGTCGGCCTCGCGGGGCTGCTCGACCTCGGCTACGTCGCGTTCTACGCTGTCGGCGCATACACCTATGCGATCATCGCCGCCTACGTGATCCCGGCGACGCTGCCCATGCTTGGGCCGTGGGCGTTCTGGATCTGCCTGCCGCTCGCGGGCATCCTCGCGGCCTTCTGGGGCATGATGCTCGGCTTCCCCGTATTGCGATTACGGGGCGACTACCTCGCAATCGTCACGCTGGCTTTTGGCGAGATCATCCGCCTGGTACTCATCAACTGGGTTGCAGTCACCAACGGCAGCGCCGGAATCCAGACGCCGTATATTACGTTCTTCGGGCTGCCATTTACCTCGCGCACCGGTGAGACAACCTTTGCAGATGTGTTCGGGATCTCAGGCTCACCGACACTCCATCGAGTAATTTTTCTCTAGTACATCATCCTGCTGCTGGCGCTCCTCGTCGCCTTCGTGACGCAGCGCATGCGCCGCCTTCCCGTCGGCCGGGCATGGGAGGCCCTGCGCGAGGATGAGATTGCCTGCCGCGCACTCGGCATCAACACTGTGAACACGAAGCTCACTGCGTTCGCCATGGGAGCGATGTTCGGCGGGTTTGCAGGAGCGATTTTCGGGGCGAGCCAAAGCCTCGTCAGCCCGCGGTCATTCGAGTTCATGGAGTCGGCGACGATCCTCGCCATCGTGGTTCTGGGCGGCATGGGCTCGCTTATCGGCACGGCCATCGCTGCGGTGGTCGTCATCGGCGGAATAGAACTGCTGCGCGAACTCACATGGCTGAAGGCGATCTTCGGGAGCGACTTCGATCCGGCGCAATACCGTATGCTGATCTTCGGCCTTGTCATGGTGGTGATGATGGTGTGGCGGCCACGCGGTCTGATCGCCTCGCGCGAACCTTCGATCTCACTCGGCGAGGCCAGGGCCATCTCCGGCGCCCACGTGAAGGAGGGCCACGGCTGATGCGGTGGCTGCACGACCCGCTTCTCGTCGTCGAAGGACTGACGATGCGTTTCGGCGGCCTGGTGGCTGTGCGCGGCTTGTCGTTCTCGGTGGGCCGCGGAGAGATCACCTCGCTGATCGGCCCTAACGGCGCCGGCAAGACGACGGTGTTCAACTGCATCACCGGCTTCTATAAACCGACCAGCGGCCTCATGGTGCTGTCGACGGACGGCGGCCCGATACAGTCCGATGCCGTGGCGGCACTGACGAACTCGAGCCGTCGCTATGTGTCTCAAAGCGACAAGCAAGACGGCGGCGGGCTGTTCCTGCTCGAGCGGATGCCGGATTTCGAGATCGCCCGGCGCGCGCGCGTCGCTCGCACCTTTCAGAACATCCGACTATTCGCCGGCATGACCGTGCTGGAGAACCTGATCGTCGCGCAGCACAACGCGCTCATGCATGCATCCAAGTGGTCGCTGCTCGGACTTGTCGGCGCGGCAAGCTACAAGCAGGCTGAGGCTGCCGCGGTCGATCGCGCACGCTATTGGCTCGACCGGATCGGGCTCACTCACCGGGCGGACGATGCAGCGGGTGCGCTGCCGTACGGTGACCAGCGCCGGCTCGAAATAGCGCGTGCCATGTGCACCGATCCGGTGCTGCTTTGCCTCGACGAACCGGCGGCGGGCCTCAATCCGCGCGAGAGCCTCGCACTGAACGAACTGCTGCGGGCGATACGCGACGAGCACGCGACGTCGATCCTGCTCATCGAGCACGACATGTCGGTGGTGATGGAGATTTCGGACCACGTGGTCGTGCTCGAGTACGGAATCAAGATCTCGGATGGGACGCCGCAGAGCGTGAAGAACGATCCCAGAGTCGTCGCCGCTTACCTCGGTGTCGAGGATGAGGAAGTAGCCGTAGCGGAAGCCGAGGTCGGGCTATGACGGGCGCCGCTCCACTGCTCTCACTGCAGGGCATCACTGCGAGCTACGGCAGCATCACCGCGTTGCACGGCGTGAGCCTCGATGTGCCAGCCGGCCAGATCGTCACGATCATCGGTGCGAACGGAGCCGGCAAGTCGACGCTGATGATGACCATCTTCGGCAATCCGCGTGCCCGCGAGGGACGCATACTTTTCGATGGTCGCGACATCACACAGATGCCCACGCATCATATCGCACGCCTGGGGCTGGCGCAGTCGCCGGAGGGGCGGCGTATCTTCCCGCGCATGACCGTGGAAGAGAACCTGCGCATGGGTGCCGAGTTCGCCGGCAACTCCGAATACGACCGCGACCTTGAACGCGTGACGACGATCTTTCCGCGTCTCAAGGAACGGCTGCAGCAGCGCGGTGGCACCCTGTCGGGTGGCGAGCAGCAGATGCTTGCCATAGCGCGCGCGCTGATGAGCCGGCCGAAGCTGCTGCTGCTCGACGAGCCTTCGCTCGGCCTCGCCCCGATCATCGTGAAGCAAATCTTCAAGGTGATCGCGGAGTTGAATGCGAGCGAGGGACTGACGGTTTTCCTCGTCGAGCAAAATGCGTTTCACGCGCTTCGGCTCGCACATCGCGCCTACGCGCTGGTCAACGGCCGGATCACGC
>JAEYTQ010000372.1 GCA_023433965.1 Pseudomonadota bacterium
AGGCGGGCGATGGTGACGAGCGGGCAACGGGCGCTGAAAATGTGGATGCGCGCGGCAACCCAGGTGTCGGGCTTTGACGGAAGGCAGAAGGCCGCCTGAATGTGGCAAGGCCGAAGAGTCCCAGCGATGCAAGGCGCACGTGGAAACAGCAGACTAGCTTCCGGCACGAAGATGCGGAGAGAAGCAAAGAACAAAAACAGGGCGGTTTGCCGGAATAGACACGACACGTCTGTCGATATGTCGACGACGAACCCTAAGCTATTGAAAAGCTTGGTGGGCGCACCAGGGCTCGAACCTGGGACCCGCTGATTAAGAGTCAGCTGCTCTACCAACTGAGCTATGCGCCCGGAAGGCGGTCAAAGCCTTGCGAGGCCGGTCGTTTAGCAAAGCGATCCGGGTCTGGCAAGCGATCGGACGCAAGTTTTCCAAGCCTTCATCCGCAGCCCCCGGGAAGCGAAAAGCCGCCGGATTCCAGCGGCTTCGCCAGGGTCAATGGCTCGCAGGCCCGGCCGGTTCAGAGCCGGCCCTCCCGGTCCCGATCGGGACCGCCGCTGCGGTCGAAACGGTCATGGTGGAAGTGGTCCATGCCCCGCTCCATCATGCGGTCCATGCGGTCCTTGAAGTGGTGGTGCCGCGGACCGTCTTCGCCGCCGCCGAACGGGCCGCGGTGCCGGGTCAGAACGGCGAGGCGCCGTTTCTGGCCCTCGTCCAGGGTCTTGTAGAGCGGATCGGCGGCATCGGCGATCTTCTTCAGGGCGGCGGAGCTGGCGCCCATGTCCTCGGCGCGCTGGCGCAGGCGGGCGACCGGATCCTCCGGCTTGTCAGCGTCCCTCGACGTGTCACCCGGGCCGGCATTCATCCGCGCATTGGCGCGGTCGATGCGCAGCTTGGCGAACTCCCGCACCGCCGCCTCGACCGGCGGCCACAGCTTCTCCTGGTCGGCGTTCAGCTTCAGCCCGGCGTGGACGGCGGCGATCCGCGCGTCGACGAAGGCAGCGCGGTCCTCCGGATTCATGCGCATGTGGCGGACGTGCTCCATCCACGGGCGATGATATTGGGCATAGACCGCGCCCGAGCCGGCGATGCTCAGCACCGCAATGGCAGCGATGGTGAATTTCTTCATCCTGACCTCCTCTGGAAGGGTAGCCGTGAGGATGAGCGCGAGGGGGCTGACGCGCAACTTACAACTTGGACAGGAAGCGCGTTCTTGCAGAAATGTAACTGCCGTGAATGTCCGTTCAGATGCAAACAGAAATGATTAGCAACAAACAATGAGGGCTCCCATGCGGTGCACGGAAGCCCTTCGATGGGTCGCCCTGTCGAGGTCAGTTCGTCGTGCTCTTGGCTTCCTTCAGGAACTCGTCGATCAGCGGCTGGCCGATGCGGCCCGCGGCCTCCTTGTAGACCGGCTCCATCGCCTTGCGCATCGCCTCGTCCTGTTCGGCCGTGAGCTTGATGATCTCGCTCTTGCCGCTCTTCTTGATCTCGGCCAGCGCGTCGTCGTTCTCCTTCTGCGACTGCGCGTTGCTGAACTCGGTCGCCTCCTTCATCGCCTTCGACAAGGGGTCACGGATGTCGGCCGGCAGATCGTCCCAGAACTTCTTGTTCACGATCACGACGTAGCCGATATAGCCGTGGTTGGTTTCGGTGATGTACTTCTGAACCTCGTGCATCTTCTGGGTGTAGATGTTCGACCAGGTGTTCTCCTGGCCGTCGACCACGCCGGTCTGGAGCGCCTGGTAGACTTCCGAGAACGCCATCACCTGCGGCAGCGAGCCGAGCGCCTTGAACTGGGCCTGGATCACGCGCGAGGACTGGATGCGGAATTTGACGCCCTGGTAGTCGGCGGGCGTGATCAGCTTCTTGTTCGCGCTCATCTGCTTGAAGCCGTTGTCCCAATAGGCAAGGCCGGTGATGCCCTTGGCATCCAGCAGCTTCAGCAGTTTCGTTCCGAGCGGCCCCTCCGTCACCTTCCGCAGCGTCTTCAGGTCGGGCAGGATGTAGGGCAGGTCGAACACCTCGAACTCACGAATGCCGAGCGGCCCGAACTTGGAGTTGGACGGCGCCAGCATCTGCACGCTGCCGAGCTGGAGCGCCTCGAGCTCTTCCTTGTCCTTGTAGAGCGTCGAGTTCGGATAGACTTCGACCTTCACCTTGCCGCCGGTGTACTTCTCGGCGAGCTCCTTGAACTTCTCCGCACCCTTGCCCTTCGGCGTGTCGGTGGCGACGACGTGGCTGAACTTGATGATGATCGGTGATTGGGCCGATGCCGGCCCGCTCGAGCCGAGTGCCAGAACCGCGATGGACGCGGCGATCGCGAAGGTGCGCATGGTCTCTCCCTAATGTTATTCTCTTGTGGTTCTCTTGGGCCGCCCTGTGCGGGGCGCCGTACGATAGCCGGCAGTATCAATAGCGGCCCACGCTTTGAGCTGCTATTGGCCCTTAGCAGGGCAGGTCTGTCTTGGCCGTCATTTCCGGGGCGATGCAAAGCATCAAACCCGGAAATGACGAACCTCGCTTGTCAGCTCGCCGCGGCGGTCGTCACCGTGTCGCGCTGGCGCTTCATGACGATCTTGTTCAGCGCGCCGAGATAGGCCTTGGCCGAAGCGACCAGGGTATCCGGATCGGCCGCACGCGCGGTCATCGAGCGGCCGTCCTGCGACAGCCGCACCGAGACTTCGGCCTGCGCGTCGGTGCCTTCGGTCACGGCGTGAACCTGGTACAGCTCGAGCTTGGCCTCGTGCGGCACCAGGCGCTTGATGCAGTTGAACACCGCGTCGACCGGACCATTGCCCTCGGCCTCCTCGATCTTGATCTGGCCGTCGACGTCGAGCTTCATGGTCGCGCGCTGCGGACCATGAGTGCCGGCGATCACCGTCAGCGAGGTCAGCTTGATGCGATCGTGCGAGGCCGCCAGCTCCTCGTCGACCAGCGCCTCGATGTCCTCGTCGTAGATGTCCTTCTTGCGGTCGGCCAGCGCCTTCATCCGCGTGAACGCATCTTCCAGCTGGTTCGGACCGAGCTTGTAGCCCATCTCCTCCAGCTTGTGCACGAAGGCATGGCGACCGGAATGCTTGCCGAGCACCAGCGAGGACTGCTTCAGGCCGACCATCTCGGGTCGCATGATCTCGTAGGTCGAGGCGTCCTTCAGCACGCCGTCCTGGTGGATGCCGCTCTCATGCGCGAAGGCGTTCCGGCCGACGATGGCCTTGTTGTACTGCACGGGAAACGAGGTCGCCGCCGACACCAGCTTGGAGGCGCTGGTCAGCTTTGTGGTGTCGATCTTGTTCCACCACGGAAATTTGTCGTTGCGCACATTGATCGCCATCACGATCTCTTCGAGCGCCGCGTTGCCGGCGCGCTCGCCGATGCCGTTGATGGTGCACTCGACCTGGCGCGCACCGCCGACGATGCCGGCCAGCGAGTTCGCGACCGCCATGCCGAGGTCGTTGTGGCAATGCACGGAGAACACGGCCTTGTCGGAGTTCGGGACGCGCTCGATCAGCGTCCTCATGAAGTGGGTGTATTCCTCCGGCACCGTGTAGCCGACGGTGTCGGGGATGTTCACCGTGGTGGCGCCGGCCTTGATCACGGCCTCGACGATGCGGCACAGGTAGTCCATCTCGCTGCGGGTGCCGTCTTCGGCCGACCATTCGACGTCGTCGATCTGGTTGCGGGCGCGCGCGACCATGGCAACCGACGTCTCGATCACCTGCTCGGGGGTCTTGTTCAGCTTCACCCGCATGTGCAGCGGCGAGGTCGCGATCACGGTGTGAACGCGTCCGCGCTTGGCGAATTTCACCGCCTCGGCGCAGCGGTCGATGTCGGCCGGGTGGGCGCGCGACAGGCCGGCGATCACCGCATTCTTGGAGCGGCGGGCGATCTCGCTGACCGCCTGGAAGTCGCCTTCCGAGGTGATCGGGAAGCCGGCCTCGATGACGTCGACGCCCATGTCATCCAGCAGCTCGGCGACCTCGAGCTTTTCCTCGAAGGTCATGGTAGCGCCGGGACACTGCTCGCCGTCGCGCAGCGTGGTATCGAAAATGATGACGCGGTCCTTCTCGGACTTGTTCTGGGTGGCCATTCCTAGATTTCCTTTTGAGCGTTTGCGCCGTCTGCAATCGGGCGCTTGAGGTGTCCGGTGATCTCGACCAACCCCTGAGCGCCCAGGCG
>JAEYTQ010000437.1 GCA_023433965.1 Pseudomonadota bacterium
GGACGTGTTGAGGCCCGATGCTCCCGCGCCGGTCGTTCCACCGGTCCCGGTCGAACTGATGCTCGAACCGGTGTTGGACGCTCCGGTACCGCCCTGCGCAAATGCGGTAAGAGGCGAGGCAAGAGCCGCAATGAGCGCTGCCAGAACAAGTGCTTTCATGTCCGCTCCTGTGGGCTGATGTGAGCAGCCCCGGCCCGGCGGTCCGGGGGCGGGGGTCGGGCCGAGGCTGCTATGTGCCGGAATTGCGTGACCCCGGCGCAGGCCAATGCGCGGGAATACGGGGTGTTCCAATTCGCGTCGCCGCCACGGTTGCCATTACGCCGACCAGCGATCCTGCTCTTCCTGGTGGGCTTGCTCGTTGAGCCGATCGGCGATCTCGTCCGCAATCTGCTCCGATTGGGCCTCGGCAACGGGCTCACCCTTGTGCGTCTTCAGCTTGTCCTTGTCGACTTCGATCGGGAAGTCGTCGGGTTTCAGCTTGTCCTTGCTCATGGCACGCCTCGCGGTGGTCTCCGCAGGGAAAACGCGCGCGAAGGCAGATCGTTTCTTCAACGATGAAGCGTCGATCGCGCGAGGTCAGGCGCCGCCGGTTGCCCGGGTGATCGTCCCACGCCCTCCGCAGGTGGCAGAGCCCGCAGCGCACGCCATGGAGCTGCGGGGCCTGTTCCTCCTATTTCTCGACCGCCCCCGTCCAGTCCTTGAAGCCGCCGACGTTGTAGACGGCCTCGTAGCCCATATCCTTCAAGAGCTTGCCGGCCAGCGCCGATCTGCCGCCGGATGCGCAATAGAGGATCACGGTCTTGCTCTTGTCGAACGCCTTGTCGTGATAGGGCGACTCCGGGTCGGCACGAAATTCCAGCATCCCGCGCGAGACGTTTACGGCGCCGGCGATCTTTCCGCTGGCGGCGACCTCCGGCGCATCGCGAACGTCGACGACTAGCGTGTTGCCTTTGTTGATCATCTCGGCGGCCTGTTCCGAAGTGATCTTCGGGACCGCCGCGTTCGCAGCTTCCAGCATTTGCTTGACACTCGTTGCCATGGGTTCTCTCCGGGTTCTCTCTGCTGCCGCCCCATCTGAGGATAGCACATCAAGTTGGAGGCCGCTCCCGGATGCAATTGTCTTGCGGAGCTGAGGGCTGGCTCCGGAAGCCCGGTTGCCAACGCCGGATCGTGCGACTAGCTTTCCCGGAAGCTATGCCCCATCGGTCTCTGGCCGCACCTTCATGCCGAAATTCCTCCGCATCGGAGTCCATCAGTCCAACGTCTCCGGGTACACGTCCAAGGCGTGGTGCGTCAGGCGCGTCGGCTCGGCGGTCTTCCTGAAATGGGGCGCCGTGGAGGTGCAGGGCGCCGGCGCCGGGCGCAAGGTCTACTGGTCGCGCTCGCCGCAGGAGAAGACGATCCGTTGCCGCACCGCGCAGCGCGCGGAGGAGTATGCGAAAGCCGCGATCGCGCGGCGCCGCAATCACCGCTATGAGCCGCTGGCTGGCCCCATCGCGAACCGGCGCCGGTCGGCCGCCCGCACCGCCGAGCTCAAGCAGGCGCTCGCCACCATTCTCATCGTCGACATCGTCGGCTCCACCGCGAAGGCCGCCAAGCTCGGCGATGCGCGCTGGACCAAGGTGATGGGCCATTATTACGCGGCGGTCCGCAAGGAGCTGAAGACGTGCCGCGGCAGGGAGGTCGTGACCACGGGCGACGGCGTGCTGGCGACCTTCAGGAAGCCCGCTGCCGGCATCGCCTGCGCGGCCGCGATTCAGAAAGCCGTGCGCACGCTCGGCCTCGAGATCAGGGTGGGCCTCCACGCCGGCGAATACACCCTCAGCGGCGGCGAAATGGTCGGCCTCGCCTTCCACATCTGCACCCGGGTTGCAGCGAAGGCACGCGCGGGCGAGGTGCTGGTGTCGAGCGCGGTCAAGGAGCTGATGGCGGCGCAGTCCGCGATCAGCCTGAGGGATCACGGCAAGCACAGGCTCAAGGGCGTGCCGGAAAGATGGCGCCTGTACCGGGTGGAGGGGTGAGGGCGATCGCGGAAGACCATATCTTTCCTGCCGGCAAGGCTTGGCCGCCCGGCACCGGGCGTCCGCGAGGGTGATTGTCGCCCATCTGGCCACTGATGCCGCGCTCGACCGCGCCGTTCCTCGCAACCCGCATCTTGACGCGCTCATGCGAAAAGACCGCCCTTGAAGGGCGGTCTGCTCGTGCAACAGGCAGGTGGCAATCAAGCCAGGCGGAGTGCCGAACCTTTGCGGCGGCGATAGGCCATAAAGCCCACGCCAGCAAAGCCCAGGATCATCATCGCCCAAGTGGACGGTTCAGGAACGGCCGCAACGGATACGCTGAGGTCGTCGATCGAGACGTTGCCTTCGGAGCCAAAGGGCAGGATGCGGAAGCCGCCGATTCCGTTGGTCGAATCGACGCTGTACCGGGTGTACTTGCTATCGGCGAAATCATAGCCGTTGTTGCTACCATTGTCCGCCGATGGATCCTGCGGTACCACGGCCAGCACGGTGCCGAACAGCTTGTTGCCGTCCTTATCGAATACTTCGAGAATCTGATCGATGCCGCTTGCGTAATTCAGAAGGTCGAACGAGAAGTTCGTGATGGTCGCCGCGAACGCGGCATTGAACAGTATGTTGATCGACCGACCATCGTCCAGGTTGCCGTCATAGATGGTTAGACCGGTTACGTTGTTGCCGCGATCGTTCGGATCACTGAGGAACGGCTTGGCATTGCTGTTCTGGCCGAACCAGCGGCTTTGCCAGCCGGCGAAATTCGGGCCATCGAAGCTCTCGGTAAGGACTGTGGCGTGAGCTGAACCGGCAGCGCAAACAAAGCCCAGCGTTGCCAGAAGGCGGACCAACTTTCTCATTGACGAAATTCTCCTGTACTATGGCGGCTCTGCCGCCCACAGGAGTGATGGTGACCGGTCGCGACATGCTCGCGTCAAATTTGTTAAAAGTTTATGAAGGAGCTCCCGCTCGATGAAAGCGTGTCCCTTCGCCAACCGCCTGCTGCGAGGGGGCGTCTAAGCGGGCCACGTTGTTCGCGCTACGGGCCGCACGATCGACGCTTCCGGCTGTTCACGCTTCCG
>JAEYTQ010000481.1 GCA_023433965.1 Pseudomonadota bacterium
TCGGCCCTGCCGTCGTAGCTGCGAAACTGCTGCCCGTATCCGTCGGGCTTGCCGGCGGGCTCGGTGAAGATCGCGGCGGGAATGTCGACCGAGGTTCCGGATTCCGGGACGCGGTAGGTCCTCCAGCCGTTCGCCGAGGCGACCGAGGATGTCGCGCAGAGTACGATGATGGCGGCAACCAGTGTCTTCATTTTGGTCTCATCACTTGCGCGGAGCCAGTTGCAGCTCCATCAGAGCGATCCGTTGCAGAGCCGCGACGTTGCGCTCGCCCGCGCCGGCGGTCCGCAGGATGGACTCGGCGAGCACGTTGACGTGAGATGCATGCACCGGCTCCGGCAGGCTTGCAACGGCAGCTTCCAGGGCGCGCGTCATGACGTCGATCACCTCGGGAGAAAATTCAGCGTTGGAAAAATTCTTCATCGGGTGCGCCGGCCGCGGGGTGCGGACCATCGGTTCAACGCCGGGAAAAAATGGAAGTTCCTTTTGGACGCGCGGCCTCAGAGCCGGATCGCACAGGACCGTCGGCAAGGAGACGCAAGGGTCCGCATGGACCGGCGGGCCGCATCAGGCCGATAGCGACATCGCGCAGCAGGCAGAGGACGGCGCCAGCGTGACATGGTCATACCGCAAGGCCCAATGCGTCACCCTCGGGTCGAGGCGCCACAGCGCCGGCGGGCGCGTGATTGACGACAAGGCCGGTCGGCACGCCGGCGTATTTCGAGAGGGCGGCGGTGACTCGGCGCATCGCGGGCGAGCCGAGCTCGCCGGCGCGCGCCACCAGAACGATCAGGTCCACGTGCGCGGCCAGGGCGATGGCATCGGGCTGCAAGGCGAGATTGCCGGCGTGGACGATGATCAGGTCGAACTCCGACCGGATATCGTCCTCAGGGCTCGCATCGGATTTTCGGCCGGCACTGAGGAGCTCGTCGATCGACTGAAGTCCGGCCGTGGTCGAGCCGTCCTGCCATTCCGTCACCGGCGGCTGGCTGCCGGCGAATTCCGGCTGAAGCCGGATCAGCACGCTCATCATGCCGCGATTGACGGCAGCACGATTGAGGCCGCGCGCAACGGTGTTGCCGCCAGCGCTCTTGCCGACGGACAGCACCAGCGCGACCTTGCAGCCGCGCACCGGCACATGCTCAATGCGCTCGAGCAGCGGCCGCAGATGGGAGCCGAGATCGAGCTCGGCCGCCGCTGCGACCGGTCTTTGCCAGACGGTGTTGATCCCGGCCACAGGCGCCAGCTCGGGGATGCGGGCCCAGACCGGAAGGTGGGGCATCGCCTCGGCCTGGCGCAGGCCCGCGCCCGGAGGCTGCACGTGTCGGCCGGGGGCATCCTCCGCTGCGACGGAGGCCGGCGCCTGGATGGATGCCGCCTCATCGGCGGACCGGCTCGCCATCACCGCAACGGCGGCGGTCGACGTCAGCAGCGAGCCGATCACCAATGCTGCGAGCAGCAAGGCGAGCGGCGGACGCGTCGAGCGCAGCGGCGGAATGGCGACCGAGGCGACCTTTGTCTGTGACGCCTGCAGCTGACGCTGCTCATTGGTGGACTTGAACCGCGACAGGAACTGCTCGTAGATGTTCCTGTTGGCATCGGCGTCGCGCTGCAGCTCTTGCAGCTTCACCAGCGCCTGGCCGTCGATCAGCATCTTGGTCTCGAAGGCCCTGAGCTGCTTTTCCAGCGCGTTCTGCTGCTCGAGCTGGGCCTCGTATTCGGACTTGGCCGTCTCTATGTTCTTCTTCCGCTCGATCTCGATCTGCCGGTTGATGTCGGCGAGCTGGCTGTTGGAGATCGCGAGATCCGGATGACGGTCGCCATACACCGCCTTCTTCTGCGCGATCTGCTCGTTCAGGGCCGAGCGCTGCGCGCGCAGCATGCTGAGCAGATCCTGCTTCACCGGTCCTTCGACATTGGCCTTGAGATCGCGTTGCACCTGCTCGTAGCGCGCCTTGGCTTCCTCGGTGCGCAGACGCGCGGCGGAGACCTGCTGGGTGAGGTCGGTCACCCGCAATTGCTGCGTGGTGGATTCCTTGCCGGCGTTGACGATCTTGTGCTCGAGGCGGAAGGCCGCGACGGCGTCTTCCGAGGCGCGCAGGCGCTCGCTCAGCGTCTTCAGCCGGTCCTGGAGCCAGCCGGCCGCCTCGTCGGTCGCCTCGGTGCGAACGCGGCCCTGGCTGGCGACGAACGCCTCCGCAATGGCATTGGCGTAGTAGGCGGCGCGATCGGGGCGGTTCGAGGTGAACGAAATCGCAATGACGTAGGTGAGCCCGCGCCTTGTGATCTCGAGGCGGTTGCGGAATCGTTCGAGCAGGCGCGTCATGTCGGTATAGCCGCGCGAGATGTCCTCGTCGTCGGCGATCTTGAGCTGCTCGATCAAGGGGCGGAGAAAGCCGTCGGATTTGGCGATCTCGATCTGGCTCTGCAGCGCAGCGGTATCCTGGCCGATGCCGGGCAGCACCTCCTGGTCCGAGGTCACGCGCAGCTCGCGGGGATCGAGCACGACCAGCGCCGTGGCGGCGTAGCGGACCGGAAGAACGACCAGAGCCAGGACGCCGAGCGCGAACAGCGCCAGGGCCAGCGTCAGAATACGCCGGCCATTCTCGCGCAGGAAGGCGAGCGTGCCGGAGACGGTCAGCGATCCCTTGATCAGGGCCGGCGCGGCGCCCTCAGGCTTCACCCTCGCAGCCCGCGGCACGTCCCACGAAGCCGCTTGCTCCGTCGGGGCGATGCTTCGCGGAGATGCGCGGCTACCGGACGCCATGGGGTGGGACTCGAAATCAACTGACTGTCATAGCTCTGAGGCTTGGCTCAGAGGCTTGTCACACCGTAAATATCCATGGTTAACCGGCGGTTACGGCCGCCGCGCGAAAGCCTCACGGCCCGCCGCGCGGGGGCGCATGGAACGGGATGGCGAGAACGGCGTTCCGCTCCCCAGGGAATTCTGCGATGCCGACCAAGCCCACCATCGCGCGCATCTGGCGCGGCCGGACTCGCCGCGATCTCGCCGACGCCTACCAGGCCTATCTCCAGGCCGAAGGTATTCCGCCGCTGCTCGAGACGGCGCTCGGCGTGCAGCAATTGCGCGAGGACCGCGACGAGGAGACGTGGTTCACGACCATCTCCTATTGGGCGGACATCGCGGCGATGACGGCCTTCACCAAGGGCGAGCCGACCAAGGTGCATCACCTCGCGCGCGACGCGGAATTCCTGATCGAGCTGCCGGAGCGCATCGAGATCCACCGCATCCTGATCGACCAGCATGGCTTGCGCTGAAGGACCGAGGCTGCAGAGAGCAGAGGCTGTTGCGCCGTCAGAGGTTCAAGTGCTCGCGGCTGTGCGGTTTCGCCGCAATGGTTCGGCCGGAATGAATCACTATAGTCGTAATGTCATGGCATATGTCGTCGACATAGACGCGCGCACCGCGCGTTTCGGTCTTCACGCCGGCCGCCTCCAAGCAGGCGGTTAGCCGGACGGTGCTGCGCGCCGTCCGGGCTCTTTTCCAGCTTTCGTGACCTCCACCCGAGAGGTCGTATTGAAGCAGAAGGAGTGTGCCGTGCTGCCTCTTCCTAAAATCGCGCTCAACGCATCCGACTATCCCAGGCTCGAACAGCTTGCCCGCCGCGCCGCACAGAGGGGTGATCCTGACGGAGTCTTCCTCCTAGGTGAGATCAACCGCGCCGACATCGTGCCGGACGCGTTGGACGATCTTCCTTCGCGGGTGACCGTCGGATCATGGGTCACTTTCGGTACGAATTGGGGCGTTCCACGACGCACCGTTCACCTGGTCTGGCCTGAGGAATGTTGGTCCGATCCCGCGCGGATTTCGGTCCTCTCGCCTTTGGGCGCAGCTTTAATCGGCCTGCGTGTAGGCGATCATATGCCTTACCTCGTGGCCGGCTGCCTGAACGTCGTGCGTGTTCAGAACGTCGCCTCATCGAGCCCGAACGTCGTCCCTCTTGTCCGGCCAAGCCGGCGCAGCAGGCCGCTCGACGACGACCCCGGACCAAGCGCAGCCTAGGAGACATCAAATGCACAACCTCGAAATCGAAATTCGAAGAGAACAGTCGGCGTTGCCGCCAATCAAGATCGCAGCAGACGAATCGCAGCGTCTCAACTCGCTGGCGAACTCGACCATGGATCTGTTTCCCCGGGTCGCCCAGTTTCTGGCCCGGGAACTGGAACGCGCAACGATCGCGCAAGAGAGCGATTTGAGCGGCGTGGTCAGGATGGGCTCCAGAGTGACCTATCGCGACGACGAGACGGGCGCGAGTCGAGAGATCGTGCTGGTCTATCCGCACGAGGCGAACATCGAGCTCGACCGCATTTCGATTCTGACGCCCGTCGGAGCGGCCCTGATCGGCCTTTCGCAGGGACAGCGGATCGAGTTCGAGACGCCCGACAAGCGGACGAGAGGGCTCACCGTTCTCGCCGTCTCCCGATGAAGGGGACGGCATCTGACTTGCGCATGGGCTTCTCCGACAGGAACGCGCCTTCGGGCGCGTTCCGTGCGCGGGCCCAGAGCAGCCACGCAGAGGCCGGCCTCGTGCAGGAACGCCTCCGCGCTCTTCGCAATTGAGCTGTCGTCAGGCACGACAACGGGAATAGCCATGAAGAACATCAGTGCCGGCCAGGTCGCATTGTTGGTCGCACTCGGAGCCATGTTGATCCTCACGGGCGTTTGGGGATTCTCGGGCTGGGGAGCCAGCGCCGGGGCCGAGATGGACAAGCACGGCTGGATCGCGCTTGGGCTCGGAGCCTTCTTCTCGCTGCGGGGCGGCGGCGGGCTGATGGCGCTGATGTTCTTCAGCAGCCGCAGCGGCCACGACGATGTCGCCGATCCGTTCCGCCGGCGGGACAGCGAGGACAGATAGAAGCGAGGCGTTGCCCGCACGACAGCCCGCGGTACGCGGCGACGGCGTTCCGCGCTCACCGTCACGATTCGCGCGATTCGGAGGAACGGAGCGGGCAACCCGCCGTTGCTCCCGCATCCTCACCCATCAGGGAGCCCGACATGAAGATGCGTAGAACTTTCGTTGCCCTCGCGGCCGCCGGAGCGATGCTCTCGACGGC
>JAEYTQ010000536.1 GCA_023433965.1 Pseudomonadota bacterium
TTCTCAGGCGGGCGTGCCATGCCGACCCCGTTCGGCACTCTCTTTTCGTCCAACATCACGCCGGACCGCGAGACGGGAATCGGCAAGTGGACCGCCGAGGATTTCTACAAGGCCATGCATACCGGCCGCTTTCCCGACGGTGGGCTGATGTATCCGGCGATGCCATTCGCCTCCTACACCAAGGTGACCCAAGCCGACAGCGCGGCGATCTTCGCCTATCTGAAGTCCATTGCGCCGGTCAGCCAACGCAATCGGGATCACGAACTCCGCTTCCCCTACAGCAATCGGCAGCTGATCCTCGGCTGGCGCACGCTCTACTTCTCCGAAGGCGAGTACAAGCCGGACCCGAACAAGTCGGCCGAATGGAATCGCGGCGCCTATCTGGTCGAAGGATTGGGTCATTGCGGCATGTGCCATTCGCCGATCAACGCACTCGGCGGCACGTCCCAGGCCGACGCCTTCAAGGGCGGGCTGATCCCGATGCAGAACTGGTACGCGCCCTCGCTGACCTCCAACCGCGAGGCCGGCCTCGGCGACTGGAGCCTCAAGGACATCACCGATCTTCTCAAGACCGGGGTCTCGGCGCGGGGTGTGGTCTACGGACCGATGGCCGAGGTCGTCCACAACAGCCTGCAATACCTGACCGACGAGGACACGCAGGCGATGGCGGTCTATCTGAAAAGCATCGCGGAGCCGACCTCTCGCCCGCAGGCGAATTCCGCCGTTCTGCCGACCAGCGAGAGCAGCCTCCTGATCAGCCTCGGCAAGACGGTCTACGATGCCCGCTGCGCGAGCTGCCACGGCGCGCAAGGCGAAGGCAAGCCGCCGCACTGGCCGCCCCTCGCCAACAACCAGTCGATCGAGATGGAATCGGCCGTCAACGCGATCCGGATGGTGTTGAACGGCGGCTACCCACCGAGCACCGAGGGAAATCCCCGCCCCTACGGCATGCCTCCGTTCGCCGGCCTTCTCTCCGACAACGAGGTGGCCGCCGTCGTCACCTACATCCGCACGGCCTGGGGCAATCGCGGAGCGCCCGTGAGCGCGCGCGAGGCGAACGAACTGCGCTCGGCCCCCCTGAACTGAGGCATACCTGATGATCAACTCGGAGCTTCCGGAGCAGGTCGAGAACACGGCGGACGACCGCGTCAACCGAATCGTCGCGGCCGGTCCCGGCGGCGCTCTCATGGTCGCCGGGTTAGCCACCGCTCTGGTCGTTGCGATGTGGTTCGCCTTCTACCTGTTCGTCTTCCTGCCGCGCGGAGCCCTGCAATGACGGCGCAGGACGGTCATCACGGCGCCGAAGTCGCCGAGCGGGTCGAGAAACGTTGGGCGACGATGTCCGTGACCGTCATCGTCATCCTGGCCGCGCTGGCGGCGTTCGCCGGAATCCATCGGGCGACCATGCCGCAGGCGCGCGTGGAGACGATCGATCCGACCCGGCTGCACCTCTCCGGCGAGTTCGTCGAATCCAACCTGGGCAGCATATTGGAGTCGAACGGGGCGGTGACCGTGCGGGCCATCGGCCAGCAATATTCCTTCACGCCGGCGTGCCTCCTGGTGCCGGCGCAGACCCCGATCACGCTCCGGGCGACCAGCGCCGACGTGGTCCACGGGATTCTGATTCAGGGTACGAACGTCAACACCATGCTGGTGCCGGGCTATGTCTCCGAGCAGCTCATGCGCTTCGAGAAGACCGGCGACCACCTGATGCCCTGCCAGGAGTTCTGCAGCTTCGGCCACGAAGGGATGTGGGGCAAGGTCAAGGTGATCGACAAGGCGGAGTTCGCATCGCGCGCGAAGAACGGCGGGAGATTGAGCTGTGTTGGTGAATAGGAAGCTCATCCTCGCCCATTTCTGGCTGGCCTTCGTCGTGTTCGGGCTGGCTCTCTTTCTCGGCGCCTGGCAGATGTTCGTCCGCAGCCCGCTTCTGGCCTGGATCAGCAATCCGGAGTGGTACTACCGTTCGCTGACCGCGCACGGCACGGTGATGGGCTACGTCTTCCCCACGCTTGTGGCGATGGGCTTCGGCTATGCCATCTCGGAGTCCGCGCTGAAGCAGCCCCTGGTCGGCGTGCGCTGGGCCTGGGCGGGATTCTGGCTCATCGTCGCGGGCGCGATCATGGCCATGGTGCCGGTCGCGCTCGGCCGCGCCTCGGTGCTCTACACCTTCTATCCGCCCCTGATCGGCAATGTCTTCTACTACATCGGCGTCGTTCTCGTCGTGGTCGGCTCCTGGATCTGGGTCGCGCTGATGTCGGTCAACCTCCGCGTCTGGCGGCGGACCCATCCGGACGAACCCGTGCCGCTCGCGATGTTCGCCAACGTCGCCGGATCCTACCTCTGGGCCTGGACCGCGGTCGGCGCCGCGCTCGAACTGCTGCTGCAGATCATTCCGGTGGCGCTCGGCTGGCGGACCACCATCGACGCGGGACTCGCCCGCGTGTTCTTCTCCTGGACGCTCCACGCCATCGTCTATTTCTGGCTGATGCCGACCTACATCGCCTACTACACCATCGTGCCGCGCGCGATCGGCGGCCGCCTCTACAGCGACACGATGGGGCGCATCGCCTTCATTCTGTTCCTGGTCGTGGCGATGCCGATCGGCATCCACCACACCTTCGCGGATCCGCAGGTCGGCGCCGGATTCAAGTTCATCCACTCCGCCTTCACCGCCCTCGTCGCGCTGCCGACGCTGCTGACCGTGTTCACGATCTGCGCGTCGGTCGAGATCGCCGCTCGCCTCCGCGGCGGCAGGGGGCCGTTCGGCTGGGTCGGGGCGTTGCCGTGGGACAATCCCGTCATGCTGGCGGTGGCGTTCTCCTTCGTGCTGCTCGGTTTCGGCGGCGCCGGCGGGCTCATCAACATGAGCTACCAGCTCGATACCACCATCCACAACACGCAGTGGATCACCGGCCACTTCCACCTGATCTTCGGCGGGGCCATCGTGATCATGTACTTCGCCATCGCCTTCGACCTGTGGCCGCACCTGACCGGCCGCGCGCTGCCCAGCCTGAGCCTGGTTCGAACCCAGCTATGGCTTTGGTTCGTCGGCATGATCGTGACAACCTTCCCGTGGCATTGGGTCGGGATCCTCGGCATGCCGCGGCGGATGGCCTACTACGACTACGCCGACCCCGCGATCGCTCCGCAGGCATTCTCGGTCGTTCTGTCGGCGATCGGCGCGATCATCCTGCTGATCTCGGGGTTGCTGTTCCTCTACATCCTGGCGGCGGCCCAGCGTCGACCCGCGACCGATGCCGGCGCGTATCGCTTCAGCGTGCCCATCCATCAGGTCCGTTCGGTGCCTATGGCCCTCAACAGCTTCGCGATCTGGGTGGCGCTGATGATCGGGCTCACGGTCACGAACTACGGCTATCCGATCCTGTCGCTGGCCGCGCGTTCCGACACGTCCGTTCCCGCCGTCTACGTCGGAGCGCAGTGATGGGCGCACGCGAGCTCTTCACCTTCAGGAATCCCTACTTCTCCGCGGGGGTGGGCATCGCCGCCGGATTGTTCCTGCTGACGGCGCTCGGCGGTTTCATCATCCTGCCCTATGCCCAGAAGGATTTGCAGTTCGCAAGTCTCTGGGACGCGATCTGCAGCGCCGCCGGTCTGCCGCAACGATCGGCCTCGGTGCCGACGGCCAAGGTCGGGCCCCGCCTCTCGGAGGCGATTTTGACTCCGACGATTCTGGCGCGACCGAGCCAGGAGTCGATCGGCCGCGGAGCGACGCTCGCGCAGCGCTGCGCGATCTGCCACGGGCCCACCGGCATCAGCAGGGCGGACTCGCCCAATCTCGCAGGCCAGTACGCCGCGGTCATCTACAAGGAGCTCGTCGACTTCCGTTCGGGCGCCCGCACGAACGCGGTGATGTCGCCCTTCGCGGTCAACCTGACGGATCAGGAGATCGCCGATCTTGCCGCGTACTATGCCTACTTGCCGCGGCTGCCGGCGTACCACCCGACGCCGCAGCTCCCGAAGCCGCGCATCGTGATCTATGGCGCGCCGATGCGGGGTATCGCACCCTGCGGATCCTGCCACGGCAGCCTCGACAACAAGACCGGAAGTCCGTGGCTCGAGGGCCAGTCCGAGGCCTACATGAAGGCGCAGCTTCAGGCGTTCGCCGCGAGCCAGCGGACCAACGACATCAGCCAGCAGATGCGCAATGTCGCCCGCGCCATGACGCCGCAGGAGATCGACGAGGCGGCGGCGTACTACGCGTCGCAGCCGCCCGAGGTGGTGAAGGCGACCGATTGAGGATACGACGAAGTCGGAAACGGCCTGCACGTCCAGGGTGGACAATTCGGCGCTTGCCCGGCCCGGCCCGAGGGTCAGAGGCGCGCCGCGACGTTGTCATTCGGCCTGCGGAGCCATCGATCGAGGTCCAACCACAGTCGGCTCCGGAGAGGAAACGCTGTTCGAGCTTTGCGCGTTCCTCTTCTTTCAGCTTGCGATATCGCTCCTCCTGCTCCCGCCGGAGCCTCTCGTCCTCCCGTTCGAGATGCTCCTGCAGCATGCCGATGATGGCCCGCATCTCAGTACCCTGCGCCTTCTCGGCGACATACAGCGCGAGGCAGCCCTCCTTGAGGTCTTCGTTGGGATAGCTCGTGTAGGGCTCCTCCCAGATCGCGCGTAGCCGCTGCTCCACGTCTGTCTTGGTCAGCAACGGACCAGGCAAGTTGTTAAGCGTGGCGAGCAAGTCTTCCGTCGGAATCCAACACGGAGCCGCGGCCCTTGCGACCTCCTCCCGTTCTGCCTCCCACTTGCTCCAGATCGAGCCCGCTCGATCGACCGCGTTCACGATGTCCCGCGCAATCTTGTGCACGCTGTGAGGATCGCGCAGATGCCGCAAAGATGGGCTTTTCACGTAGTCGAAGAGCAGTGATGCCACGGCATACTGGCGGTCGGAGCTCATGCGCGGTCTCTCCGGTCGTTGCGCTCGACATCCTAGCAACCGACGAACGTGGTCCGCCAGAGGCCGCAAATCGAAGGATTCGACCGGCGCACTCCGCCATGTTCGTCACAGGTCTTCGCGCAGCCCCTTGAAAAACGGGTGCCTCACCTTTCCTTCCGCCGACTTGGCCCGGTATTCGACCTCGGCGAGCAGCTTCGGCTCGACCCAGATGCCCTTGTGGGCGATCCGCTTCGCGTACGGCTGCGTCTTCCGGATCAAGGGCTTCAACCGCTTCTGGAGGTTGGCGGCGGAGGCCTTGTCGAAGCCATGGTCGACCTTGCCAGCATAGACCAGGTCGTTCCCCTTGCGTCGACCGAGATAGACGCCGTCCCACTTTCCTTCATCGAGCGCGAAGCCGGCGATCGCCAGGGTCTCCCGCTGCGCGCAGGTCTTCTTCACCCAGTTATTGCCGCGACCGCTGGCGTAGATGCTATCGCGGACCTTCGAGACCACTCCCTCCAGGCCCACCTTGCAGGCGTGCGCGAACATGTCGGCGCCTTCGAGCTCGAAGCTTTCGCTGAACTGTATCTCGGTGCCATCGATGATCTTCTTGAGTTGGGTCTTGCGCTGGAAGAGCGGCACCTTCCGGAGGTCGCGGCCGTTCAGGTACAGGAGATCGAACGCGACCAGTACGATGCTGGTCGATCTGCCCTTCAATTCGTTCTGAAGGACGGAGAAGTCCGTCGTGCCGTCCGCGGCGGGGACCACGATTTCGCCGTCCACGATCGCCGACGCGGCCTTGATGTGCCAGGCGTCGTCGGCGACCTTCTTGAAGCGGTTGGTCCAGTCGTGACCGCGGCGGGTGAAGACCTTCACGGCTTCGTTCGCCAGATGGACCTGGACACGGTAACCGTCGAACTTGATTTCGTGAATCCATCGCGCTCCGGACGGCACCTTCTCGATCGATGATGCCAGGGCCGGCTCTACGAAGCCGGGAAACGGCGCCTTCACGCCGATCGCAGCCGGTTTACGTCGCTGAAACGCCACGCAACGAACTCCAACGCAACAACTCGCGGACTCAAGCCGGGACGGCAGAATTCGTTTCCGGAACTCGCGAATCCTTGCGGCGTTGCGTCGTCATCAGTTCGCAATAGGAGGAGCCGATGGCGGCAGCGAAGAAGAAGACCGCGCGTGGACGCAAGCAGGACCGGGCACGCGTCGCCAAGGGACAGGACTACGAAGTCCGCTACGAAGCGAAGAAGACCGGCCGCTCGGCTTCGGCCGTGAAGAAGGCAGTCAAGAAGGTCGGCAACAGCCGCAAGCGGGTCGAAAAGCGTCTCGGCCGCTAAGTCGCCTCGGATCCGGCCTCTCCGGGCCCGGAGGGCGTCGTGCGCGGCAGGGGAAGCGGGCGCTCGGGCGAGGTGAATCGCGACGCCTGCCCGCCCTTCGCATCATACCGTTTCGCCAGGTCGAGGAGGCGTCGGCGGGTAAATGGGTCGGCCCTTTCGGAAATGGTCCGGACCCGGCTTGCAAGCCCCAAATAGAATTCCTGCTCCATGGCGTACCCCACCCACGACATCACTCCTCAAATTTGGATGGCCTGCACTCGGGGAGTCAAGCGGCGCTGCCGCGGGAGTTTGAAAACTTTCCAACGTGCCTTGTACCGACGCCTCAGGCGGGCCTAAGCTGCCGGCGGCAGGAAAATTCGACATGACGGTGCTGCACCCTATCCGGAAGGCGTGTCCGGCCTGCGGAAGGCCCATGAAACTCGTCAAGAGCGACGCGGGCCCCGGCAAGGTGCGCTATGTCTGTCCCGTTTGCGACGACGATCCTTTGCACGACCCTGCCGCTCGCAAGTGGGTGGATAGCCCGTTGAAGCCGCCTGCGGACTGAGCTCTCCGTCAGCCGTAACGGTAGTTAGATGCGGCTGGAGAACCGGGTGAACGCGGTCAGCCTCTGCACGGTTGGCTCGACGTCCTGCATGTAGATCTCGGTCCGGAGGAACGCGATCTCATCGTTGAGCGCGGTCTCGTCGACGTCTCTGAACCAGGACTTGGGGCGCCCGTCGCTACCGTCGTTCCAACGATAGCCGCGCCGCTTCAACGAGTCCTTGAGTTCGAATGCGGTCTGCTCCGCCCAGACACGCATCGTCGGCTTGCGGGCGGTTTCCAGCAACAGCGCCAGCGCCGTCGAACCGGCGGTCGGAAGCTCGGATGCCAGCACCTCCAGAAGAGCGTGACAGTCGTCGACGGCCCGATGCGCCTGGTGGAAGAAACCGGCACCGTTCAGCAGATAGCCGAGTTGCGCTCCCACGAAGCCGTGTTTGCGCCAGTCGATCTCGCTCATGCTGCAGGCCCAAGCCTTCTGCTCGAACACGGGCCAGTAGCGCTCGACGAACCTTCTGTCGAAAGAGCTGTTATGCGCGATCGTAATGACCCCGCTTTCGGCGAACGCCGTGACGGCGGCATCGTCGAATTTTTGACCGGCAACCGCTTCGTTGGTGATCCCGGTTAGTGCCGTCACTTCCGCGGTGATCGGCGCACTCGGTTCGTTGAAAGCGGAGAACGTGTCTCTGACGCCGACGATCCGCCCCTCCGGCGTGTAGTCGAACTTGACCATCCCGAGCTCGATGATCTCGTCTTTCGCGTGGTCGAGGCCGGTCGTCTCCGTGTCGAGCAGGATGCCGGTCCTGACCTCTTGTCCCACAGTCGGCATGTAGGTCGGTCGGGCAACCAGGCGGCGTAGGACCCGGTAGTCGGGTGACCGGCTCAATGCCTCGGCCATTGCGGGCAGGTCCGCCGGGTCCAGAGTATGCTCGTCTCTGAGGGGCTGGGTCAGCGCGTCCATGGGTCCACAATACCTGCCCAAATCTCCACGAGATACTTGGAAAACACGCGATTCACGACGATTTCGGACGTGCCCGGGAGCGCTGCGGGCAGATGGCCAATTTTCCTGTTGGCGCTCCCGGAGCATGTCGGAACCGGCAGGCTCCGTTCGTCTTGAATCCAGCACCGTCCCTCCGGAGTACCGCGTTCATGGCCCCCCGCGCCAACTGGAAAGGCTTCCTGCGTCTGTCACTGGTGACCTGTCCGGTGGCCCTCTATCCGGCGACGTCGGAGTCCGAGAAGATCTCGTTCAACCAATTGAACCGGACCACGGGCCATCGCATCAAGTACCTGAAAGTCGATTCCGACACCGGCGACGAGGTGCCGAATGAAGACATCGTCAAGGGCTATGAACTCGAGAAGGGTCAGTACATCGAGGTTTCGAAGGAGGAGCTCGAGGAGATAGCGCTGGAGTCCACGCGGACCATCGAGATCGACGAGTTCGTCGACAGGTCCGATATCGACCCGCGCTACCTGATCCGCCCCTACTACCTACGGCCGGACGGCAAGGTCGGGCACGACGCCTTCGCGGTGATCCGCGAGACCATCCGCGAGATGGACAAGGTCGCGATCGGCCGGGTGGTGCTGACCAACCGCGAGCACATCATCGCCCTCGAAGCGCGCGACAAGGGCCTGATCGGCACCTTGCTGCGCTATCCCTACGAGGTGCGCAGCGAGCAGGAGTATTTCGACGAGATCCAAGACGTGAAGGTCAGTAAGGAGATGCTCGACCTTGCCAGGCACATCGTGAACCAGAAGGCGGGGCGCTTCGATCCGGAGAAGTTCGAGGACCATTACGAGAGTGCGCTGGTCGACCTCATCAACCAGAAGAGGGCCGGTAAGGTCATCCGCCCGAAGGAGCGGCCGAAGGGCGAGAACGTCGTCGATCTGATGGACGCGCTCCGCAAGAGCGTCGGCGGTGCGGTGACCGAAGCTCCGACCCAGAAGAAGCCTGCCAAGAAGGCGAAGAGGGCCTTGACCGGGCAGAAGGAGATGCTGATGCCCATCGCCGGTAAGAAGCCTGCGAAGGATGCCGCGAAGAAGCCCGCAGCAGGAGCTCGGCGGAAGTCGGCTTGAGGTCCGGAATCCGGTGGCTCCCGATGACGCTTGCGGGACTGACACGGGAAGAGGATGCCACTTGCAAGGCTGTGCTTCGGATCGGAACAGCGGGGTGGAATGTTCCTCAAAGCTGCAAGGAAAGAGTTGGCGGCACAGGTAGCCACCTTGAGCGTTACGCGGCGGTGTTGAACGCCACCGAGATCAACTCATCTTTTCATAGGCCGCACCGGCGCTCGACGTACGAGAAGTGGGCAAGCTCGACGCCGGATGACTTCCGATTTTCGGTCAAAGTCCCTAAGTCCGTCACTCATTCGTCCCAGCTTGCGCGGGCTGAACTTGATCGGTTCATCGAAGAAAGCGCCGGCCTCGGTGCGAAGCTCGGGGTTTTGCTCGTTCAGTTTGCGCCTCGCAAGATGTTCGTTCAATCAGATGCGGAAATCCTGTTCGGCGCACTGCGGGAAGGGACCTCAGCCGCTCTCGCTTGCGAACCACGTCACGTCAGCTGGTTCACGCCCGAGGTCGGTGCTTGGCTCAGGGAGCGCCGGATCAACCGCGTCGCTGCGGACCCGGCACGTGTGCCCGATGCCGACCTGCCGGGCGGGTGGTCGGGACTGCATTATTTCCGGCTGCATGGAGCGCCGCGCATCTACTACTCCGCCTACGACGGTGCATACCTTGGCGCGCTGAAGTCACGGCTCGGTGCTGCATCGTCGTCAGGCGAGGCCTGGTGCATCTTCGACAACACCGCCGCCGGCGCGGCGCTCGAGAACGCACTCGACCTGCTTCCTTGAGGGGCCTGCCCTGGACCGCGGGCGGGCCCACCCGGGTTAATACGGGCTTTTAAGGCCACCGGCCGTTTACCTTGGTAGGCTACGACGTTCCCATCATGGATAACGACTTCGAGCCTAGGGACCGTGCGGAAGAAGCGGTGAAGGAGGCCCTATTGGCCGATGGCTCCGAGCGGCAGCGCTGGCTCCAACTCGCGCAGGCTTGGCTCGAACTCGCCCGCATCCGCTGCCATCCGAGCGGTGCGGCAGGGCAGCCGAACTAATCTTTGCCTGGGGGGCACTCCGGGCACGCATCACTGATAGAACCCAAAACCTCGCGCACTTCCTCGACGGCCTGATCCGGAGACAAGCCCTCGGGCGGCTCCTGCCTGGCGATGTCCAACGCGTGCTCGCGCGCATGAGGGTCGGCCCGATCCGTAGCCCAGCCGTGCTCCCCGCATTCGCGGATAGCGCCCGCCTCCTGCAGCACGTGGATCGCCCAGCCGCGCAGCGTCCGGATCGCCGGTCGTCTTTCCTTCGTCATCAGCATCGACATCGCTCCTGCCAGGACGAATCCTGCCCCCGCCTGACCGTTCCGGGCGGTTAGCACGGGTCAGGGATTCGCAATTGGTAGGGCTGAGGCTTGTCCCCCTGTTCCGCGTCGCTGTGCATAAACCAGAAGCGCTGGCCGGATGGACCGGGCCGTCTCAAGTTGATCGGCGTTGCCAGCCCGAACGCGCAAGGTGTATTTGCCAGGCTTGGTACCTCTGAAGTAGCAGGAGGGGTGTATGGGTAACTGGCTCGTCGTTCCCAAGGGGACAGGCCTGGCGAGGCGGACCCGAGCGCGTCGCGCCGCGCAATACGTCCGGATGTCGAGGGAGCTGCAGCGCTACTCGATCAAGAACCAGATGGCAGCAATCGCCACCTATGCCGAGGCGAACGCTCTTACAATCGTCCGCACCTATTCGGACGAGGGCCGCAGCGGCCTCCGGATCAAGGGACGGCCCGGTCTCATCGAACTGATCGAGGACGTCCAGTCGGGGCACGCCGACTTCGACCACATCCTCGTCTACGACGTCAGTCGCTGGGGCCGCTTCCAGGACGTCGACGAGAGCGCGTACTACGAATTCCTTTGCAAGCGGAACGGCGTCCAGGTCGAATACTGCGCCGAGCTCTTCAAAAACGACGGCACATTCGTGTCAGGGATCGCGAAGAGCCTGAAGCGGGGCATGGCCGCAGAGTGGAGCCGAGAACTCTCGGTCAAGGTGCACGCTGGACACTGCCGGGTCGCGAGCCTTGGATACCGCGTCGGCGCTCCCGTGGGATATGGCCTCCGGCGCCTGATGGTCGACGAGAGCGAGCATCCGAAGGGCTTCCTCGAAAAGGGCCAGTTCAAAGCGTTGCAATCGGATCGCGTTCGACTACAGCCCGGCTCCGCCGAGGAGGCAGCCGTGGTCCGGATCATTTTCGATCAGTTCGTCAACGGCCGGAAATCCTACAGCGACATCCGGCGCCAACTGAACGATGCCGGCATCGCCAACCACAATGGCCGGCCGTGGACGGATGGCATGATCCCGACCATCCTCGCGAACGAGAACTACATCGGCAAGACCATCTACAATCGCACCTCGCGACGCTTGGGACAGAAGCTCGTCAAGAATCCGGATCACGCATGGGTCCGAGGCGCAGCGGCGATCGAGCCTATTGTGGATCCCGGCATCTTCGCTCGAGCCCAAAAACTGTTGGCCGAACGGCGTGTGGAGGTTTCCGAAGATGAAATGCTCCTGCGCCTTCGTCTCGCGCTCCGCCGGCGAGGTAAGCTCAATTCCCGCATCATCAATACGACGCTCGGCCTCAATCACGTCTCCTCGTACGTGAAGCACTTCGGTTCGCTGCGGAAAGCCTACGCGCTGATCGGCTACGTGTCGTCGCGCGACTGCGACTGGATCGACACCCGGGAGTTTTGGGCTGCCGAACAAGCGAGGCACGCAACCGAGCTCGCGGAGGTGTTGCGAAACGACCTTGGTCTTCGGCCGGAGCTCGCTCCGGACGGCATCGGCGTCGATGTCGAACGCAGGCGGGTAGTTTCGTTTCTCGTCGCGCGACGGCTGGCGCGACGGGGAGAGGACCACGCTGCGCAATGGAAGGCCTACCGAAGGCAGATTTCGTCGGGCCTGCTTGCCGTGATGCGGTTGGATGCGGCAAATCGCGAGATCGAGGATTACGTTCTACTGCCTGCCTCGTTGAGGTCGGGACGCTACGTCTGGCTTGCATCAGGCTCCCTTCGCCGCCATCGCGGAGCGCTTTACCGGGAAAGGGGGACACTGTTCGCGGCCATCAAAGCAACGCTGGCAAAAACCACCCGTGCCGCCCCAACCAGCTCAGCACCGCCGAAAAAGCGATCGAGATCAGGCCAGCCCAAAGCCAAGGGCTTCGGCGGGCGGCGCTCACGGTGCGGAGGTACAAAATCGCACCGATGAGAGTGCCGTAATTCCTTCGGAAGTCACCGTTCAGTTTCGCGATCTTGGACAATTCCGAGGAGGTGTCCACGTCATTCGCCATCGGGCTGGCTCCTTCGTCTCGCTAGGACCAGCGCCTTATGAACCACTGTTTTGCCCGACGGAGCAAGACAAAATTTCGCCTTATCGGAATTTTCGGGGGTCACTCCAAGTCGCCCCATTGCTCGAACCGCTAGGCGGCCTCGCCGATATATCTCTCCTCACTCCGCTTCTGGTTGATGAGATTCAACAACTTGGCGGAGGCCCGCGCGTCGCATAGGGCGCGGTGGTGATTGTCGAGTGATATGCCGTAGATCTCGCAGAGCTTCCCTAGTCCGTAGGACTTATGTCCCGGATAGCGCCGCCGCATCCCGGCACATGTGCAGAGCTTCGGAAATCTGAAGCGACGCCCGATCCGCTCGAATTCGTAGGAGAGGAAACCGTAGTCGAAGCTGACGTTATGGGCGACGAAGATGCCGTCGGCCATGAACTGCATGAAGGAATCCGCGACTTCGGCGAACAAAGGCGCGTCGCGAACCATGTCGTTGGTGATGCCGGTCAGCTGGACGATCTTTGCCGGGATTGCACGCTGCGGGTTGAAGAGAGAGTGCCACTCGTCCACGACGCGGTGGTTCCGCACCTTCACCGCGCCGATCTCGGTGATGCGGTCGCCGTTCGACCATGAGCCGGTCGTCTCGATGTCGACCACCACGTAATCCTGCTCGGGGTCGAAGCGGTAGTCGACCCGACCGATCTCGGCCAGGATGCCGACGTCGCCGAGCTGACGGAGGCGGGTCAGTTGGTTGCGGCGGATCACATCGCCCTCAGCCTTGACCTCCATGAACGACACCTTGCCGGCTTGCACAAGCATGAGGTCGGGGAAGCCGTCTCTCATCCCGCGGAAATCGTCGCACATGCTGCGGACGATTCTAGCGACGCCGGCCGGATCGGTCCCCTCGAGCAGCGCGCGCAGCGCCTCCACTTGCACATGATCCCAGCTGAAAATCCCGTTCGGGCGGCCCCATTTGGCTGCGACGGTGCGGAGAATCAACGGAAGGGAAGATCCGGACGCGACGGCCGCCAGCTTCTCGTCGATCGTCGCTGCGTACAGCCGACGGAAACTGCGGTCCTTCAAGCAGTGGGGCAGCCAGTCGAAGCCACTGGCCATCCGGGTAGTTTCGAAGAGCTCGTCCCAGAACAGCAGGCCGAACAAGCTCTGCCACAGGACGTTCTCGGTGAAGAAGACCTGGGTCCCCTGACGCCGCATCACGCCGGCGCCGCCCGCCTCGGGGTTACCGCGATAGGTGTCGTCGACGGTGATCGTGCGGCCGGACCGCAGAAGTTCGGTGTAGAGCCCTGTACGCCTGCTGCCGAACTTACGGGCGTAGAAGTCCGTGGCGAAGAGGTGTTCGCCATCGCTGGCGGGATCATCGATCATCCGCTGCAGCAGCGCTTCGGCCTCGGCCTTGTCGCCCGTGTTGTAGAGCAGGCGAACCAAGCGCTCGTTGCAGTCCGGGGAAGGGCCGGCACGGTAGAGCTGACGGGCGAGATCGCTCTCGCCCGCTTTCTCGAAGAAAAGCCCGGTCCGATGCGCGGCCCGGCTGCGGAGCTCGCCGACGAACTCGGTTGTACAGGCCGGGCCGGCGAGTACGTCGATGGCGGCCCGTCTGTGCGCGGTCTCCGATCCGTCCTCCAGGCTGTCCAGATCCTGGCTGTAGTGGAACGAGGCGAGCGCCTCTTCCGCATCGGTGAAGCGCGCGCTGAACGAAGTCTCGCGGTTGGTGCGTAGGATTCCCAAATCGCGCAGCGCGAAGTTCTTCAGGCTCACCGCGGTCTTGCCGAAGTAGAGGTAGAGCAGAAACTCGATCGGACGCGTCCCGTCGAGCGCGATGAAGTTGCGGGCGCCGCAGTGCTGCGCAGCAACCGAAAATGGGATGCGCTCGAGGTAGTAGTCGATGAACTTCGGCTTGGACCAGGACTTCCGGACGTCTCCTCGCGCGGCCGCCTGCGCTCCGGTGACGAGGGTGTCCTTTGGCAGGCATGAGACGAAGGCCGCATAGTCCGCCTCGCCGAGCTCGCGTGCGTGACCGGCCTCGCTCAGATCGGATGCCGCACGCTCGACGTCATCGATCTCTGGGTAGCTGAACAGGGATCGGTTGAATATGGCGCCGCGCCTGTTGATCATCCGGACCAGCAGGCATCGCGCATCCCTCGGAAGGCTCTCGAAGCGCGCTATGAAGGCGTGATGCTCCGGACCAAGCACGGAGGCGTACGTCCGCTGCACGAACCCCAGCATTTCGGCGAAGTGGTCGAGATAATAGTAGACGGGTAGTTGAGGCAGTTTGGCCAAGCGGACCTTCGCGGCAGG
>JAEYTQ010000540.1 GCA_023433965.1 Pseudomonadota bacterium
GTGCCCCCTCCGCCCGGATGGTGGTGAGTTGCGGCTCGGTCTCGACCCCCTCGACCAGCGTGGTGATGCCGAGGCTCGCCCCCAGGCTCACGATGGCGCGGATGATCGCGCCGGCATCCGACTGTCCGGCGCAGTCGCGCACGAAGGAGCGGTCGATCTTGATCTTGTCGAAGGGGAAACGGCGCAGGTAGCTGATCGAGGAATAGCCCGTCCCGAAATCGTCCATGGAGATGCGCACCCCGAGCGCGCGCAAGGCATGCAGCGTCGCCAGCACCTGCGCGCTCTTCTCCAGCAGCAGCGTCTCGGTGATCTCGAGCTCCAGCCGCCGCGGCGGCAGGCCGGAATGCTTCAGCGCGTCCGTCACCATCGAGAGCAGATGGCCGCTGCGGAATTGCAGCGGCGACAAGTTGACGGCGACGCGGACGTCGTCGGGCCAGGCCGCGGCATCGAGGCACGCCCGGCGCAGCATCTGCCCGCCGAGCGGATTGATCAGGCCGGTGTCCTCGGCGACCGGGATGAACTCAGCCGGCGAGACCATGCCACGCTCGGCATGCGGCCAGCGCACCAGCGCCTCGAAGCCGGTGATGCGGCCGCTCTGGAGGTCGATCAGCGGCTGGTAATGGGGACGGAGCACGTCGTTCTGGATCGCCTCGCGCAGGTCGACCTCGATCTTGCGCCGGCCTTGCGCCTTGGCATCGAGCGCGGCCTCGAAGAAGGCGAAGCTGCCGCGGGCATCCAGCTTGGCGCGCGACAGCGCCATGTCGGCGCTCTTGAGCAGCTTCTCGGAATCATCGCCGTCGCCGGGCGACATCGCGATGCCGATCGAGGCGCCGATCACCACCGAATGGCCGTCGAGCAGATAGGGATCGGCGATGGCCTCGAGCAGGCGTTTTGCCAGGCCCACCGCGTCTTCCGGCCGGGCCAGCCCGCTCTGCACGATCGCAAACTCGTCGGAGTTGAGCCGCGCCAGCGCGTCCTCCTCGCGCAGGGTGGAGCGCAGCCGCTTGGCGACGCCGCGCAGCAGCTTGTCGCCGACCGCGTGCCCCAGCGTGTCGTTGACCGCCTTGAAATTATCCAGCCCCAGCATCAAGAGCGCGACCTTCTCGGCGCTGCGCCGCGTGTGCAGCAGCATCTCGTCCATCTGCTGCCGCAGCAGGCTGCGATTGGGCAGGCCGGTCAGGGTGTCGTGCTGGGCCATGAAGGCGAGCCGCGCCTCGGCGCGCTTGCGCTCGGTGATGTCCATCAGCGCGAGCAGCACCGCGGGCCGCTCGGCGTAGGTCAGCTCGCGGGAATAGATCGCCAGGTCGATCAGCGCGCCGTCGGCCTTGACGTGCTTCCAGGTGCGGCCGGCCTGCTCCTCGCTCGAGCGTTCGGCGGTCCAGGGCGGCTCGCTGTCGAAGGCCTGCAAGGAGCGGATCTTCAGCCGCTCGAACTCGGCGCGGCTGTAGCCGTAATGCGCGACCGCGGCGTCGTTGACCGCGATGATGCGCTCGTCGTCCAGCGCACAGACGATCATGGGCACCGGATTGCCGTCGAACAGCAGGCGGAACGAGGCCTCGCGCTGCTTCAACTCGGTGATGTCGACGCGCAGGCCGACGACGCCGCCGTCGCCGGTCAGGCGCTCGTCGATCAGGATGACGCGGCCGTCCGACAGCTTCTGCTCGTGCCGCGCGCCCGGCCTGTAGAGCTTCTGCAGCCGCTCGGCGATCCATGCGTCCTCGTTGCCGAGGGCTTCCGGATAGTCGCCGCGGGCGACACCGATGCGCAGCGTGTCCTCGAGGCGGGCGCCTTCCGCGAAAAGGTCGGCGGTCTTGCTGTAGATCTCGGCGTATTTCTTGTTCCAGAGGACGTAGCGGCCATCGGCATCGAGAATCACGATGCCCTGCGGCAGCATGTCGATGGCCTGGCGCAGGCGCTCATGGGATTTGTGCGCGTCCGCGATCGCGGCCTCCGCCTCGGCACGGCTGCGCAGGACTTCGTCGCGTCCAGAGAGGGAACGCGCGGGCGCGAAGCGCGGCTTGCGCGCCTTCCGGCCGGTGCGGGCAAGCACGTCGTGCTTTCGCTTTGCTTTTCGAGACCCCAAACTCAACTTCACTCGTCCCAGTCACGCCGAAGGGCCGAAGCTTTGGGGCAAGTGTCTGAAAAAAAAGTAATCTCGCCGCGCGGGCGCGGCGCGCGAGGTGCAGTCTGCTGCCTGTTTGCGCGCCGCGGCTCACGGCGGCAGGTGCCGTCGGACCGCTCCGGCGCCGCAATCAGCGATCGATCTGGCGCAAAATTGCGCGCGCGACTGAACCAGTTCCGAAATCGTGCTCAATTGCATGCGAGCCGTGAATATTGCTCGCTCCGCGCACGAATTTTGGTCAATGCAGGACACGGTTATTGCCCTCTTAAGAAACGGCGGGCTGCGACGCGATTCGGCGCGCGTGGCAGACCGGGAGCCGCCGTTCTTACCCCTGATGCGGCATTGGGTTATAAGAACGTCAGCATGAGTCGCCGCGACATCCCCATCCTCCTGCTTTCGCTCGCCCTCCTGACCGCCGGCAGCGCGCTGGCCCAGGACAAGGGCAGCGTGACCCCGAAGCCGCTGCCGCCGCTCGCCAATCCGAACGACCCCGATGTGGCCGCCAAGGAGCTGTTCGCGCGAAAGCTGCTGCCCTCGAAAGGGCCGGCCCACGTCATCGGCTCCTACACGAGGGGCTGCATCGGCGGGGCGGAGCAGATTCCGGTCAACGGCGCGCATTGGCAGGTGATGCGGCTGTCGCGCAACCGCAGCTACGGTCACCCGGACATGATCGCGCTGATCAAGCGGCTCGCCGCGAAGGCGCACAAGGACGCGGGCTGGCCCGGCATCCTGGTCGGCGACATCGCCCAGCCGCGCGGCGGGCCGGCGCTGTCGGGCCATGCCAGCCACCAGATCGGGCTGGATGCCGACATCTGGCTGACGCCGATGCCGGACCGCCGGCTCTCGCGCGAGGAGCGCGAGGAGATGTCGGCGGTGATGATGGTGCGGCCGGACCGGCTCGACGTCGATCCGAAGGTGTTCACGCCGGGCCACGTGCTGGTGCTGCGC
>JAEYTQ010000327.1 GCA_023433965.1 Pseudomonadota bacterium
CGGTCAGTATCAGATCGGAGCCGACCGCCAGCTCGGCGAGCGTCTCGCTCATTTCGGCCCAGCCGTTGGTGAGGTACTCTCGAGCCTGCCGCAGGACCTTGACGGGACTGCGCAACCTGAACCAGTCATGGAAAACTTCCGCCTCCAGCTGCTGTTGGGAGTCCGGGCCGTAAGACTGCACCGAAGACAAACCTGTCGACTGGACGAACCCGACGAGATTGGGAGGCACGGCCATGCTGACCTCGTGCCCCCGGCGCTGCAACTCGCGTCCGACCGCTGCCGCAGGTTCGATGTCTCCTCGTGTGCCGTGCACCGCGACGGTGAACTTTATGGTCCTGCTCCGGTCTTCGCAGTCTCGAGTCGCGCGATCGCTCTGATGGAGGCGCCGCCAGCCTTGTTTAAGAGTTTAGAGGAGATTTGCAGAATACAAATCATGGATGTCAAGGGGCCGTCTTTCGTGCTAATTGACAGCTGTCAAGCGCATGGCTACGGCTTTTCTACCTATATTTTCCCTCAAAATCTGCACTGCATTGCTCGAAAATCCATGATGAAATCATGACTCTGCACCAAGCCCTGAGCGATGGCGTGCCCGCCCCCTCCGATCTTTCCGCGCTTGCTATCGACCGTAGCGCCGGCTCGCGGCGTCGCAAACAAGCGCGCCGCATCCTGGTGCGGGTCCTTCTCCTTGCCGTGCTCGCCGGCATTGCGGGCGCAATTTGGGTGTGGCGCCGCCATTCGCAGATCATCGTCGAAACGGCGGTCGTCTACTCGGTCTATCCGTCACAAGCGCTGACGCTGTTGAACGCGACCGGCTATGTCGTCGCGCAGCGCAAGGCGTCAGTCGCCTCGAAGGCGACAGGCCGTCTCGAATGGCTGGGTGTGCTCGAAGGCAGCAAGGTACGCGAGGGTGAGGTGATCGCCCGGCTCGAGAGCAGCGACACGGTTGCGATGCGCGACCAGGCGGCCGCCAACGTGCAGGTTGCTGAAGCCAACCTTGCCCAAGGGCGGGCGGAGCTCACGCAAGCGGAAATCGCGTTCAGGCGCTCCGAGGCGCTGGGCGAGAAGAACATCATAAGCGAGTCGACGCGCGAAACCGCCGAGGCACGCCTCGCCAAGGCGCGGGCCGCGTTTGCCGGTTATGGAGCCGCCATCGCCGCCGCACAGGCCAATCTCCGCGTCTCCGAGGTTGCCATCGGTCAGACCCTCATCCGGGCGCCCTTCGACGGCGTTGTCCTCACGCGGCACGCGAACGTCGGCGACACGATCACACCGTTCTCCCAGGCGGTTGATACCAAGGGAGCGGTCGTCACCATCGCCGACATGGACTCGCTCGAAGTGGAAGCCGACGTGGCGGAGTCGTCGTACCTGAGCATACACGTGGGGCAGCCGGTGGAGATCCAGCTGGACGCGATCCCTGGCGAGCGCTTCGAGGGCGTCGTCAGCCGAATGGTACCGACGGTGGATCGTGCCAAGGCGTCTACCCTGGTCAAGATCCGATTCGCGCAGCGGGACTCGCGGATGCTCCCGGATATGAGCGCCAAGGTGGCTTTCCTCGAGCGCGAAGTACGCGAATCGGAACGCAAGCCCGTTCTCGCGGTGCCGGTGGCCTCCCTCGTCGAGGTCGATGGACGACAGCACGTCTATGTCGTCGACAATGGCAAGGCTCGTCTGCGGAGCGTGGACCTCGGCGCGAAGGTGGGCGACCAGATCGAGGTTCGAGACCTCAACGCCGGCACGCGAGTCGTGATCCGCCCCTCGGAGGATCTCGTTGACGGGCGCGCAGTCAGGCAGGCCACGAAGTGACCGTGCTTCGCCTCGCCGACGCGCCCACCGCGGAAGATGTGCTCATCGCGCTGCGGGACGTGAGCAAGAGCTACCGACGAGGAGCGCAGATCGTTCCGGTCCTTTCCAAGCTCACGTTCGACATCCGCCGCAAGGAGTTCCTCGCCCTGATGGGACCATCGGGGTCGGGCAAGTCGACGCTGCTCAACCTGATCGCCGGCATCGACAGTCCGGATCATGGCTCGATCGAGGTGGGGGGCGAGGACATCACGCTCCTCCCGGAAGCCGATCTCGCCGACTGGCGCGCGGCGAACGTGGGCTTCATCTTCCAGTTCTACAATTTGATGCCTGTGCTCTCGGCGCTCGAAAACGTCGAGTTGCCGCTCACGCTCACGGAACTAGGGCGGCGGGAACGCCGAGACCGTGCGCAACTCGCGCTCAGCTTGGTCGGCCTCAGCGATCGCGTCAAACATTTGCCTTCGGAACTTTCGGGAGGACAGCAGCAGCGCGTGGCCATCGCGCGGGCGATCGTGACCGACCCGACGGTGCTGGTGGCGGACGAGCCGACGGGTGACCTCGACCGGCAGTCGGCGAAAGAGGTGCTCGAGATCATCCAGCGGCTGAACCACGACATGGGCAAGACGATCGTGATGGTCACGCATGATCAGCGCGCCGCCGCGCATGCGAAACGCATCATGAGCCTGGAGAAGGGCGATCTTTCCTATCTGGTGGAGCAGCGGATTGAGTGAGTGCCGCTCATGAGCCAGTGGCTCACGCTCGTGGCGCGCAACGTCTTGCGCCACCGGCTCCGCACGTCCCTGACGCTCGTCGGACTCATCGTCGCGATCCTCGCCTTCGGCGTGCTCCAGACCGTCGTCAAAACGTGGTATGCGGGCGTGGATGGCGCTGTCCCTTCGCGGCTGCTGACCCGGAACGCCGTCTCCTTTACGCTGCCGCTGCCGAAATCCTATCAGAAGCGCATCAGCGCCGTCGAAGGCGTGCGGCGCGTCACTCACCTGAGCTGGTTTGGCGGCGTCTACAAGGATTCGAAGAACTTCTTTCCCCAATTTGCGATCGATGCCGCGCGCTATCTCGACATGTTCCCAGAGATCCTGGTTCCAGACGAGGTGCGACGCGCCTTCCTGTACGAGCGCCGCGGCGCGATCGTCGGGCGCAAGCTCGCCAAACGCTACGGCTTCAAGCCCGGCGACGTGATCCAGCTGCGCGGAACCATTTT
The DNA here is from genome assembly GCA_023433965.1 of Pseudomonadota bacterium. Taxonomy (GTDB): domain Bacteria; phylum Pseudomonadota; class Alphaproteobacteria; order Rhizobiales; family Xanthobacteraceae; genus Bradyrhizobium. Next base: position 3,020 of record JAEYTQ010000327.1, read on the forward strand.
CCCCGGCAATTGGGAGTTCTTGATCTGCGGCGTCTTCGACGGCCGGGATCCCAAAACCGACACGTCGCAGCTCTTCTTTCGATGGGACTACCTGAACGAAACATTGCGTATGCGCTCCAAGGCACAAGCCGACCAAGTCGGCGTGTTCGCCGTGGACGTCGCCGGCCTGGATAGGGTCGCGGACGTCAGTCATGCCATCGACGAAGTGTTTCGAAATTCGCTTGCCGAGACGCTCACCGAGACCGAACGCGCGTTCCAGATCGGCTTCGTTAAGCAGACCGAGGCAATCCTCATTTCCATTCGTGTCGTCTCCTTCGTGGTGATTTTCATCATCCTGGCGGTCATGGCGAACACCATGGCGATGACAGCCCGCGAGCGAATCCGCGAGTATGCCACTCTGAAAGCCATCGGTTTCAGCCCCGGCTACGTGGCGCGATTGATCCTCGGTGAATCCATCTTGATAGCTTCGATAGGAGGTGCGATCGGCATCGGGCTCACGCCCTCGGTCGCCGCGCACCTTGCCGACCTCTCCGCCACGCTGTTCCCGACGCTGGTCGTGAGCGTCAACACCGTCATGCTGCAGGCACTTGCGGCGGTGGTGGTCGGAATCCTGGCAGCGGTCCTGCCGATGCGCAGGGCAGCGCGCGTCAACATCGTCGACGGCCTTCGGGCATTGGGCTGACCATGCCGTTGCTGCTCTCCTACAGCTTGCGAAACCTTCAGGAGCGCAAGCTCACCAATTTGCTTACCGCGACGGGCATGGCCCTCGTGGTGTTCGTCTACGCTGCCGTGCTCATGCTCGACTCCGGACTGAAGCAGACGCTCGTCGCGACCGGCGAGGATACGAACGTCATCTTGGTGCGCCGCTCCGCGGAAGTCGAGATCCAGAGCCTGATCGACCGCCGTCAGGCCAGGATCATCGAAAGTCAGCCCGAAATCGTCATCGGGCCCGAAGGCGCGCCGCTTGTATCGAAGGAGGTCGCGGTTTTGATCGCGCAGCCAAGACGCAAGACCCGGCAAGCGAGCAACCTCCTGATCCGCGGGGTCGGTCCGGCAGCCCTGACCGTGCGTCCGCATGTGCGGATCGCCGAGGGGCGCATGTTTCGCCAGGGATCGAACGAGATCGTTATTGGCCGAGCCCTCGCAGGACGCTTCGAAGATATCGAGATCGGATCGAATCTCCGGTTTGCTCAACGGGAATGGAAGATCGTTGGCCGGTTCGACGCCGCGGGCAGCGGGTTCGATTCCGAGATCTGGGGCGATAGCGAGCAGCTCATGCAATCGTTTCGGCGAGACTTTTTTTCCTCGATCACGGTACGGCTCGCCGATCGCTCCGGCTTCGACGCGCTCAAGGCCCGCCTCGAAGCGGATCCTCGCCTTACCATCGAGGCTAAGCGCGAGCGCATCTTTTACGAGGAGCAGTCACGCCTGCTCTCCGGGTTCATTCAGATTCTCGGGCTCACGCTCTCCGTGATGTTCTCGCTCGGCGCGGTCATCGGCGCGACGATTACGATGTACGCGGCCGTTGCCAGCCGCATGATGGAAATAGGAGTGCTGCGTGCGCTCGGATTTCGGCGCTCGCGAATCCTGGTTGCATTTCTCGTCGAGGCGCTGCTGCTCGCGATGATCGGCTGGGTCCTTGGAATCCTATTCGCGTCACTCATGACGCAGGTGAAGATCACGACGCTCAACTGGACCTCGCTCTCCGAGCTCGCGTTTCGGTTCGTGCTGACGCCGGGGATCGTGCTGAAGTCGCTCGTCTTCGCTCTCGTGATGGGCCTGCTCGGCGGTTTTCTGCCGGCCGTGCGCGCCGCCCGCATGAAGATCGTCGACGCGTTGCGCGTCGCTTGAGCGCCTCCCGCTCTTCATACTGATTCTACTTGAGCGCGCTCGTCAACTCACAGTCGGGCACAGGCCCATATCCGAGAGCGCAGCGCGCACAAATGGCGCTAACTGAGCGCGGGTCGTTACACGGTCCGGCACGTATCCCTGCACGGTTGCGAATAGCCGCTCGCCGACGCGGTAACAAGGGATGAACAGCAGGCCACCCAGCCGTTCGAGCTCGGGAGCCGTATAGCGCTCCAGCAAGGAAATCTGCAAGAACGATGCTTCGCCGCAGGGGCGGTTCACCTCGAGCGGCAATTCGCCGATCAGGCTGCAGCCAACAGGCAGGTCCGCCCCGAGCGCCTCTCGCTCCAGACGCCGCGCCAGCCACAGGGGCACATAGGGAATCAGCGGAAGCAGCGGCGACACGTCATCGCCGTTCCGGATCAGCGAAGCCAGTGCAGCCTTGATATCACGCTGCAAGGCCTGCGGATCGTCGCGGCAAGCATCGGGGTCCACCGTCACCGTGATCGCCCGCAGCGCGTTGCCGCGACGGTCGCCGGAATGGCGGTCGCTGACCGGCAGCACCAGCTTCACACGTCCTGACGCGTCCACGCGGCCTACCCGGGAAGCGAGCCGTGCCACGAATGCCGTCATCAGCGTGTTGCTGGTAACGCCCAGATCGGACGCGCGACGTTGGCACGCGCCAGCATCCATCACCACCTGCACGAGCGGCACGTCCACTGCCGACTCCAAGCGATTCCTGCGACTTGGCGCGCGAGAGCGCGGACGCTGCAGGCCCGCCCTCCCCCTGCGCGCCCGCCGCACGAGAGCCACTGCGGCGCGCCAAGCGCCAGGCAAGGCGCGCAGGCTCTCGAAGCTGTCGCGCGCCAGCAGCGCCGGAGACCATCGCGCGGATGGGGCGGTGAACCCGTAGTCGACGCGTCGCCCGGCCACCGCGTCGGCGATGGCCTGGCCGGCGGCTTGCATGTCAGCCATGGTGTGCGAGACCAACATTGTCAGCGCCCAGTCACCGCCCTCCAGCGCCTGGACTACCAGGCGCCAGCCAGGTCCGCGCTCCGGATCAACCGGCAGATCGAGCAGCAGACGCCGCAAATTATGGAGAGCCTCGTCGGGCAATGGGTTGCGAAGCCACATCACAGGACCGGGCGCAGGGTTTTCCACCCAACGATGCCGCCCCCAAGGCAATGGTGAACGCTGCAGCCGGCGCCCCAGCAAACCTCGTGCAAGCCGCTCGCTGAACTGCGTCACGGCGACTTCATCGATCGCCTCACGATAGAACCAGGTGAGATGCAGCGCTGGCCCGCGTCCAAGCGCGCGCAATCCGACGAACGAGGCTTGGTCCATATAGCACAGAACGTCATCCGCCCCGGCATCGGCGGCGCTCGCGGCGCGGGATCCGCCCCGCTTTTTGTTGGCAGAGGAAGAGCTCATCCCTCAGGCCCCTTGGCGTCTTGCTGCACGATGCGAGCGTTGCCCATCAAGGTTTGTCTCGATCGATTGGCAACGCCTGCGATAACCGGATTCGTGGCACGTTCGGGAATCAGGCCTCAATGACCGCCTCCAGTCTGAAATCGGCAAGCGTTTGAGCGACCAGCAGGCGAAGTTGGTCGGCCGTGGTCTGTCTGGGGCGTAACTGGCATGCCTCGATGCACAGCGAAACTGTCCTGTCGTAGCGCGAAGCCACCACGACGAGATGACCATGGGACCGCTCCAGGTCCTGGCGTGTGACGTTGACATCCACGGCTCGCGCCAGCACGTGTCGGCACGGCGCGCCGTCGATGCGCCCGAGCCCTTCCGGCAGCATTCCAAGATCTGAGCAGCTTACGGGCAGGTTATCGGCATAATGAAACAACTGGCTTACAAGCGTCTCTGCGGCAGTACGGGGTATCCAGGCGATGGCAGGGAGAAACGAAGTCAATAGATCTGTCTGCCTTTTCCCCGCGCCACGAAGCAGCGCCCTCGCAGCATTCACGGGCTCCAGATCCGTTGTCAGGCCCTCAGGCGTGACGTTCATCATATGGAAATCGATCGCCAGCGCTCGTTGGTCGGTCAGCCCGCGCCTTCGGCTTCTCGGGATGACCAGGCTGATCGCGCCATCCGAGAAACGCCGACGGCCCAGGCGCAATGCCAGGGACGCCACGAAGCCCGGCAGCAGCGTACTCATGCCGCCACCAAGCCGCTGCTCGCACGCCGACCAGACACGCGAATCAATGGTCACCGCAACAGCGGGGAGCTCGACGATCGTGGATGGGGCATGAGCTGCTTCTCCCGCTGTAATGGCCCAGTCCTTTGCGGAGGCAGGCCCGTACCAATGAGCCCTGGCAATCCGAGCCAGTGCGGCAACCGTCTGCGGGGCGTCGGCGAGGATCTGCCAGGCGTCTGACAGGCACCCGAACAGCCCCCCGCGAGCGCCCTTTGCCAAGTACGGATTTGGAACGCCAGTGCCGTTCACGGCCGCGGCGATGACGCGCAACGCTCCCATTCCGTCGAGCACCAGATGCGATCCGACGATGCTCACGGCCGTGCTGCCATCATCGAACGGCTGAATGGCCATTCGTCCGGCGGGACCGAAGACGGGGTCTACCGGCGCGCGCGCGTGCTGGTTTGCCCACTGCAGCAGCCGCGATCGTGGCAGCGGCTCCGAACTGTGCTCGAACGGAACGGACGTCCCCGCCACCCAGCGAGGCCTGCCCCATGGCAAGGGTGACGGCTCAATGAGCCGATTGAAAGACAATGCGATGAGTCGTTCATATGTTTGCACCAGCGCGTCGAGATTCACGTCACGATCATAGATCCAGAGACATTGCATCAGCTGGCTCCGGCCAGTGACCCTGAACAATTCGTAGGCAAATTGGTCGAGCCAGGCGAGGCGGTGACTCGCGTATGTGGCATTGCCGCCCGTGCTCGTCTCAAGCATCGAAGAACTCGCCCGCGAGTTCGTAGTCAGCCAGGAGCCGTTCGACCATCGCACGAAGATGCCGAGGCTCCGTCACCACGCCAGGTTGGTAGGCAACAAAGCTGAGGGCGATAAACCCCGGTATGACGCCGGCGAAGAGTGTGGCCACGCCTTGACGGGCCTCGATCGCGCGGCGCGGAACCGGGCGGTCGATGCCGCGAAAGCACATTCCATCAGCCGCATGGCCGTCGATCTGGAGCACGTCCTTGGGCAAGTCGCCCAAGTTCGAACATGTGACCGGCAGGTCGGCGAGCGCGCCGAGCGCAAGATGGTTCGCGGCCGAAAATGCCCGTGGAGGCACGAAGGGCACCAAGGGCAGCAGCGTGGCAAGTCGATTGGGCTGCCGTCGCGTTCGCAGCAACGTAGCGCGTAGTCGCCGCTGCAACCCATGCAGGCGGCGGCGGGGCTCGTCGACATGCACCTTCAATGTGGCAAGCGCGACGTCGTTCCCGCCGGTGTGCGACAGACCCTCGCGCTGGTTCACGGGGAACAACAAAGTCACTTCTTGGTCACGGACGCGCCCGAGCGCCTCGGCGAACGCAGCGGTCATTGCGGCCAGGAGCGTGAGACGGTCCGCTCCGCGGCTGCGCGCTTTGGCGTCCCAGACCGACGTGGGTACACGTAGGAAGGCGGACGGAAACACGACCATCCGGTCGTCCGCGGCTGGCACCACCGACGACGCAGCGGATGTGTTGGGCGTGCCGAGCGAGGTGTATGCTTGACGGCCCAGTTGGCCGAGCGCCCGAAATGTCGCTGGCGCGTCACGCAGAGCCCGCTGGAGCTCGGCACCCAGCGTTGCCGCCGCACGCTGCGCCGTCGAGACTCCAGGATAGATTGGAATTCGCCTCTCTCCGCGCACAGCGTCGCTCACCGCCATTGCAATCGTCAGTCCGTCTGCGATGCAGTGCGACACCACGAGCGAGACCACGGTAGAGCCATCTGTGAAGCCTTGGTGGGTCAAGTTCCATGCCGGTCCGCATACGGGGTCCAATGGGAGCTCGACCTGCGCGTCGGCCCAGGCCTGCATTGCCTCAGGAGCGAGCGGCGGTTCGGCAGCAGCCGGAGCAGCCGACGGGGGCGGCGCGCTGGCCCATTGGTGACGGCCAAACGGAAGCAGCGCCGGCCGGATCAGCCGCGCCAGATGACCATGCGCGAGATTGTCCCGGAATCGGGTCAGCGCGTCCAGGTCTACGGGCCGCAGATAGCGCCACAGCACCTGAACAACCGCATGCTGTCCAGTTGAGATATGCGCGAGGTAGAGCCCCTGATCCGCGAAGGAGACGAAGGACGGCGACAGGCTCGATACGTTCCCGGGATGAGGTATCGCTTGCGTCATCGTTCTCGACCGACATCGGAGTGCGCAGGCATCCATGCGGAGGCAGCTCGGCGGCACGCGCCCGCAAGCGCTTCGACATAGCGGTGCATGGAGGCGCGCGCTGTCTCGTTCGCCGGATAAGCCGCTGTCAGTGAGAGACCGCGCTGTGTGCGGAAGAACCAGAGCGCAACCTGCGCTGCCATGCCCTGGTTGATGTAAACGCGCCCATTGGCCTGGTGCCAGTCGCGGGCAATGTGCGCACCGAGCGGAGGCACGTTCACGTCCATATAGGACAGCATGACGCCCCCTGTGGCGGCGGATTGAACCGACGGCAGCCCGGCGGCCAGCTCGAGTACGAGCTCGATCGGCACGCTGGCCAGCGGCAGCCGTTCGTCGAAGTTGACTTGTGCGGCGATTGCGAGCTCCGCAAACGTTTGTTCCTGCACGTCGAAATCGATGGGTACTACCCCAACGCACCATCCGGTCGTCCTGAAAGCCCGTGGCGATCTTCTCGTGGTGGTGGGAGTGACGACACTGTAGTGCGACCGCCCGGCCAATTCGCGTTCGGTCAGGGCCGCGCAGGCCAACAGGCCGCCGATCGCCCGCGCTCCGAAGGCATGACATGCGGATTCGAACGCATCCATACCGGCATCGTCGAGGACATCCACGTGCGCATACTCGGCGCGATAGCGATCCTCGAGCACACCGAGCGGCAGAGCGAATGAGGGCCTCCGCCCGTTGTTGCGAAGCAGGAACGCCATCCACTCCTTCACCTCGGGATCTGCCAACGTCGTCATAGCGGCCCGCTGGCGCTGGCTGATACAGTAATCCAGATAGCTCCCCGACTGCCCGGCTGGAAGCTTCCTCTCGCCGTCGAGCACAGCGCGATAAGCTGAGCGGATGTCCTCCATCAGGAAAGCGATTGTGGTCGCGTCGGCGTGCAAGTGGTCGATGCTCGCGAAACAGGAAAACCCGCCCGCGCGCTGGAGAACGCCAAAACGGAAGCAATCCCACGCGAACGGTGTCGGCGTCGACATGACATGTCTCTGCCAATCGGCTGCGCTCACCTCGCCGAGAGTCGAGGGCTCCATCTGGATGGTCGCCGGGTCGGCAAGGACATGTCGCAATATCGATCCGCCGCGCTCCTCGAACCAGCTGTGATAGGTGTCGTGCCTGCGCAGATGTGCGGTCACCACGTGGGTCATGGTCCTGAGATCACACCGCCCGGTTTCGTCCCATACGATGACAAGCAGCCGCGCCATCGCGTCGTGCCGCTGCTCACACGCGCGGAAGGCGCGCAGATGCTGTTCCTGTTCGTAGCTCGGCGCCACAGCCGACACCGGCGCGCGTTTGGCGCTTTCAAACGATGCCGCAGAGGGAGACCAGAGAGTGAGCGTGGCAGGAGGTCCTGTCCAGTCGTGCAGCGGTCGCAGATCAGTCACGGGCATCTGCTCCGGCCGGCTGCAATTCCTGCATCGCCCCGCTGAGCGTGTCGGCCAGCGCGCGCACGGTCGTCACGTCCATCGCGCGGAGACGGATGCCGGTGTCGGCTTCGAGCGCCACCAACAGCTGAAGCGTCCCGAGTGAATCGAGGCCGTAGTCGAATAGCGAGCGGTCCGGGTTCACTGTGCGGCGCAAGATGACGCCGAGATGCTCGATGACCAAACGCCGCAACAGGGCCGGCCGCTCGCCGGGCGGAGCGCAGCTGACCTCCACGCGCCGGCGGCGCGCCGGATCGCCTGTCGCCTCTGCCGCCTTCCAGGCGGCTCCGAACGGACTCCGCGCGGATAGAGCCGTCAGCCACGGCGCGCCGTCGAGATCGGCATATGCGGCATATCCGCGGTCGTGCCGCAGCAGCGTCTCGAATGCGTAGGCCCCCTCGCGTGGCTCGATCATTCGCGCGTCGCCGCGTGCCGCAAGATGGGCACCGGCGCCGATGTCGGCCCACGCGGCCCAGGCAATTACCGACGAGGGCAGCCCCCGCGCGCGCCGCCATTGCGTGAACGTGTCGAGCCAGCTGTTGGCGGCTGCATACGCGGACTGTCCAGGCGACCCAAACAGCGCCGCAACCGATGAGAAACAGCAAAACCAGTCGAGTTGATGCTTCAGCGTCGCCTCATGCAAATGCCAGGCGCCTTCCGCCTTGGGTGCCCAGTTCCGATGTAGCCTTTCCTCGGTGACGGAGACGAGGATGCCGTCCTCGACGACGGCGGCGCCGTGCAGGACACCGCGGAGCGGCAGGCCCGTCGCCGTCGCCGCTTCGACAAGGCGCCGCGCGGTCGATGACACCGCAATGTCCCCACTCATCACTTCGACCTCGGTGCCGCGCGCTCTCATTCCGGCCAGCAGGCGCGCAGCCGCGGCGCTCGGCTTGGAACGCCCGTTCAGGATCACGCGACCGGCCCCGGCGACGGACATCGCATCGGCCAGAAACAGACCGAGCCCGCCAAGACCGCCGGTGACGATGTACGCGCCATCGGGCCTGAACGGCGCGAAGCGCGTCGGCGCCTCCGGCACGCGGTAGTGGCCTGTTCTGGGAACGGTGAGCACGAGCTTGCCGGTATGACCGGCGCTGCTGACGACACGAATGGCGGAAGCCGCATCGTCGAGGGAGTAGGTGGCGATGCCAGGCAAGGGCAACCGCTCCTCGCTGGCAAGACGCATGACGCGCGACAGCACGGCCTGGACGCGCGCCGGCGCCGTAACACACATCTGCGCCAGGTCGACCGCAAAGAACGAAAGGTTACGCCTGAACGGGGACAGCCCCAGCCACGTCCCCCCATAGATGTCCTTCTTGCCGATTTCAATGAACCGCCCGCCCGGCGCGAGGAGTTCGAGGCCGGCGCACTGCGACACGCCCGGGAGTGAGTTCAGGACGATGTCCACGCCGTAATCCGCAGTGTCCTGCCGGATCTGCTCGGCGAACGCGGCGGTCCGGGAATCGTACACGTGGCTGATGCCGCTGGCACGCAGCAGCTCTCGCCGGGCCTCGGAGCCCGCTGTTGCAAATATCTCTGCACCGGCCCCGCGTGCAATGGCCAAAGCCGCCTGCCCGACGCCGCCGGTCGCCGAATGAACGAGCACCTTGTCGCCGGGGCCGATCCGCGCCAGATCCTTGAGACCGTACAATGCTGTGGCAGTCGCCGTGAGAACGGCGGCAGCTTCGGTATCCGCAAGCCGAGGGGGTACCGGGACAAGCAGGCGGGCATCGCAAGTGAGATACGTTCCCCAAGCGCCTCCGCGGCAGAGCCCGGCCACCCGGTCGCCGACTCGAAACGACGAGAGGCCCGGCCCGACGGCAGTGATGATGCCGGCAAAGTCCAGGCCAAGCCCTTGCGCACAATCATCAAGCGAGGGATAGCGGCCAAGCGCAACGAGCACATCGGCGAAATTGACACTTGTGGCATGGACTGCCACCTCGACCTCGCCAGCATCCGGCACGCGCCGCTCGAACGCCACCATCTCCAGGCTCTCGAGGTCACCGGGCACGCGGATTTCCACGCGAAGACCATCGCGCATCGCATCGCGATCCACGATGCGGCGATCGGCGTGGCCGAGCGGACTTCGCTGCAACCGCGCGACATGCGCGCTCGTTCCGCGCAGCGCGGTCTCGTCTTCGTCCGAGCCGCTCAGCAACTGACGCTGGAGCAGTGACACATCCGCCTGCGGGTGCACGTCAATCTGGGTGGGGTGGAGTGCGGGACACTCGGCGCCGACGGCACGCAGCCACCCCCGCACACCGGCATGCGCGAGCCGCACGGCGTCATCCGGCAGCACGCGTTGAGCCATGCAGGTGACGACGAAGAGGCGGGGCCGCCGCTCGCAGGCCATCAGCGCGTTGGTCACGTGGAGCAGGTTGGTTATGTTCGCCCGCGCCGCGTCCGGAGTTGCGGGCTCATTGCTGCGCGGCAATATCACCACCACGGCCCGAGGGCGATATTGCTGCAGAACGTCTTCGATCTGATCCCGCCATGCACCCTTCCCGGCCCCGGCGCTGCTGAGGATGCGAGTCTCGAACCTTTGCCCGCGCAGGCTTGCCTCCAACGCGACCGTCAACTGGCGTCCCGTATGGTCGGCGTCGAGAAGCAACCAGGCGCCATCGCCCGGTTTGACCGTGGCGCGCGGGATGTCCCAGGCCTCCCAGGCCATGTCGAGCAGGCGCGAGTTGCAGGCGAAGGCGTCAGCATCCTCCCCTGCCGCGCTACTACCCATGACCAACCCGCCGGCACTGAGCACGACGTGCCCGGATGCATCGAGCAGATCCAGATCGACCTCAACACGCAATGCGTCGGTCGCGACAATGCGAGCAACGCAGTGCGCGGCAACAGCGTCGGCGCAATGGAGCCGGAGGCTTCTCACCGAAAGTGGCAGGAGCAGGCGGCCGTTTGTTCCTGAGACGACCTGGGGGAAAGCGCCAACGGACTGGAAGCACGCATCCAGCAGCACGGGATGCACTGTGTAGCTGCTCGCACTCTTTCGGAGCGATGCAGGAAGCCGAAGATCTGCAAAGAGCGAGGCGCCGTCCGCAGACAAGGCCAGGCCGGGGGACAGTGCGCGAAATGACGGGCCGAACTGAATGCCCTGCGAGTCGAACCACCGCCACACATCGTCTGCGGCAACGGGCTGGGGGTGAGCGGCACGCAGCGCGGCTACGTCGTACGCTGCAGGCGGCGTGGCAGAGGCAGAGAGCCGAGCGCTTGCATGAACCTGCGCTTCGCCTGTCGCCTGGCTCTCGAGCCTGAAGTTCAACTCGCCCGGCCGGTCCAGCACTGCGGTGCAGACGATCGGCGCCGAGGATTCCAGCCGGAGCGCACGGTCGAACGTCAATCCCTGCACTTCGACGAGCGTTGTCCCGAGGGCCGTGCGCGCAGCGGCAAGCGCCATTTCGCAGAAGCCGGCGCCCGGGAAAAGCGGCGTTCCGTTCACACGGTGATCCGCAAGCCAGGGGTGGGCATTGAGGCCGACCTCAGACGCCCAGATGTGGCGTTCCGGTTCCTCGTGCAGCGCGCGATGGACGTTCAAGAGCGGGTGGGTCGATGGAACGTGATGCGCACCTTCAGTAGTCACCGGCGCAAGGAACAGCGGATGGTGAGTCCAGGCCGGCAACGGGAGGTCAAGCAACGGGCCATCCGGATACAGGACGTTGAAATCGACCGCCGCACCGGCGACATGTATGGCGCCAACAAGGTCAAGAAGCCCGCTGCGCATGGCCTGGCCGCGCGTCATCGAAGGAAGCGCGCGGACGGCGAAGTCCATCGCAGCAGCATTCTGCACCACGTCACGGGTCACGATCGGATGCGGCGAAAGCTCGACGAATGCCCGGTGTCCGTCTTCGAGCGCGGCCTGCACGGCGGGACGAAACCGAACCGGATGCCGGAGGTTGTCGACCCAGTAAACGCCGTCGCAGACGGGAGATTCGCGCGAATCGAGCAGGACGGTGGAGTATATCGGCGTGTGCGGCGTTTCCGCCGTCACTCCCGCGAGGCGCTCCGACAGCTCTGCGAGGATCGGCTCGACCTGCGACGTATGCGAGGCCACATCGACTGCAACCTCTCGGGCGAACAGCCCTTCAGCCTGCCAAGCCGCGACGAGACTTTGCACGGCCTCGACAGAGCCCCCCACGACCGTTGATGACGGGGCCGCCAGCACGGCGATCTCCACGTCCTCAGCCCGTCTGCGCGCGAGATCTTCGCGCAGCGCCGCCGCTGCCATCCCGACGACTGCCATGGCACCCGAGCCGGCGAGCGTCTGGCACAGCATTGCGCGATGACAGATCACCTTTACGCCGTCCGCCAACGAAAGCGCGCCGGCCACGACCGCCGCCGACACTTCGCCCATGGAGTGGCCGATCACCGCCGACGGCACCACACCTTGGGCCTTCAGGGACGCCGCCAACGCGACCTGCATAGCGAAAATGGCGGGCTGGACACGTCCGATGCCGTTCAGCTGTCCGGGCTCACGCAGGGCATCGGTCACCGAGAAACCACTGAGGCGCTGAATCAGAGGCTCAATGGCGGCAACAACCTCCGCGAAGACAGCGTCGGTGTCGAGCAGCGCCGCTCCCATCGACTCCCATTGCGAGCCTTGGCCGGAGAATACGAAGACGGCCCCGCGGCCGTCGTGGTCGGCCCAATCCGCATCGATGGATTCGTCGGCCGCCAGTTCTCGCAATTGCTCGGCCAGTTCCTCGAGGGTTCTCGCAACGAGCGCGTGCCGGACGGGGCGGTGCCCGCGTCTGCAGGCGAGCGTCCGCGCGACATCACTCGGACGATGACTGCCGGCGGCTGCGTCCAGCCAGGACGCAACGCGCCGGGCCGATTCGCGAAGCGCCGCCGGCGAGGTGGACGACATCGGAAACAGCCACGGCCGCTCCCCTGTTCCGGCGCCGTCCGGCGGAAGAGCTGAGGCCGCCGCCTGAGGAGCCTGTTCGAGCACCACATGCACATTCGTGCCGGACATGCCGTAAGACGATACGGCTGCACGGCGGAGTCCGTCCGTGCCAGTGGAGGGCCAGGGCACGGTATCCGTCGGAACGAAGAGTCCCGTCTCGATCGTCTGGAGACGTGCAGGCAGCCGACGGAAGTGAAGTGATCGCGGCACCGCGCCGTGCGCGAGCGCGAGCGTCGCTTTAATGAGGCCCAGGACGCCCGCCGCTGCTTCCGCATGGCCGAGGTTGCTCTTGAGCGAGCCGAGGGCGCAGGGCGACTGTCGTCCATACTGTGTTGAAAGGCCGTAAAACTCCTCGGTGTCACCGACCGGCGTACCGGTGCCGTGCGCCTCGATCATGCCGATCGACGCGGGATCGACCTCCGCTTCGGCAAGAGCGCGATCGATCACCGCGATCTGCGCCGAACGGGAAGGAGCCAGTATGTTGTGCGTTCGTCCGTCCTGGTTGACGGCGCTACCGCGGATCACCGCGAGCACGCGGTCGCCGTCGCGCAAGGCATCGCTCAGCAGTTTCAGCATCACGACGCCGCAGCCCTCTGCGCGCACAAAGCCATCGGCACGCTCGTCGAACGCATGACACCGCCCCGTCGGCGACAGCATGCCGAGTCCCGAGGCCGAGGCGAATGACTCAAGCGAGAACATCAACATTGCGCCGCCGGCAAACGCGATGCGGCACTCGCCCGCAAGCAGGCTTCGCCGGGCCGCATGCACCGCGACGAGGCTGGACGAGCAGGCTGTGTCCATGGTGATGGCCGGACCCGTGAGGCCCATCGCATGGGCGACCCGCCCCGACGCCATGCTGAACGGCGTCCCCGTGAAGCTGTATGCTTGCGCCATCGCACCCGCGTCACGCGTGACCTGCATGTAGTCCTGATGCGAAAGGCCGAAAAACACACCGGCGTCGGCTCCAACCAGGCTCCGCGGATCGCGACCAGAATGTTCGGCGGCCTCCCAGGTCACCTCGAGCAGCAGCCGGTGCTGGGGGTCCATGGCGAGCGCCTCGGGCTCGCCGATGCCGAAGAACCGATGGTCGAAGCCCGAGGGGTCGTCGAGGAACGCGCCCCAGCGCGAGACCGATCTGCCGGGGACGCCGGCCACCGGCGCGTAGTGGTCCTCGGCGTTCCAGCGCTGCTGGGGGATTTCGGTTACGAAGTCGGCGCCTGCCACCAGCGCGACCCAAAAGGCGTCCGGCGAGTCGACATTTCCCGGTAGTCTGCAGCCAATGCCGACGACAGCAATCGCAGTCACAATCGAGACCTTCTTCCGGGAGAATGCTTTTTCCAAATGCAATACTAAACTATTGATCCCGGGATCAATCGTCCAGCACGCCGGCTGCAAGAACACAGGAAGCTAGGAGATGGGCGCCGCAGACGGCGCAGTATCGGCTCTGCGAGTGCAGCAAGAAAAACACCGGGAAAACGAGGACGCCGCGGCTCCTCGACTAGCACTGCCGTTTCGGCGTACCGGATCGCCAGTCAAGGCCGGGCGATGTCAGCGAGTGTATGGCCGCAGACATGCCGTCGCGGTCTCGCGGCGTATTTCACCCGAGCTTTGCTTCATCTCGCCGCCCTCTCGAGCAAGAGGGCGCAGGGAAGGCCGGGTGCTGACAACGCACCCGCGGTCTGCTGCGCAAAAGGTGCACGCAGAAAACCGCACAGCAGCATACAGGTGGTGCCGATCACTCGGCCTTCCCTGCGCGATGGTCG
>JAEYTQ010000329.1 GCA_023433965.1 Pseudomonadota bacterium
CCCCCCGCGCCCGCGCCCCCGGGTGGCGGTGGATTTAGCCGCGGTGGCACTGCTGGCGCACCTGCTGCTGGAGGGACATCTGGGGCCGGCAGCGGATCTAGCGGTACCAGAGGGGTTAGTGGTCGCGGGCCATTCGCGACCGGCGGTGGCTCTGGTGTCTTAACCGCAGATGGTGGTGTCGATTGCGCAGATGAGGAATGGCGAAGGAAGGCCGATTGCGACGTTGTTACGGGCCAGCTTCCGAATCTAACTGCATCCAAGCAGTAGCCGTCTTGCTTCCAGCAATCGAGGCCTACCGGCTGCAAGCAGAAGCGACACCGAGAAGCGGGTCCCTAAGCCGTTACCCGTTGCAACATCTCGTCAATGATGGTTGCCTCCACGTTGACCTCTATGATCGCAGACCGGAGTTGGAAAGCGGCTTTCGCGACCGTTAGTTGAGCGTCGCATCGTTTCCGGCAAACCGCCCTGCCTTTGTTCTTTCTTCCCGCTTCTTCGTGGAGAACATCAGCTGTTTTCCACGTGCGCCTTGCATAGCTCGGAACTCTTCGAACCCGCCACATTCAGGCGACCTTCCGCCTGCCATCAAAGCCCGGCACGTGGGTTGCCGTGCGCATTCACATCATCAGCGCCCGTTGTCCGCCCGTTGCCATCGCCCGATTGGGCTCGTTGACGGTCTCTTGTGCCGTCTGCCCAAGTCGCACAGCGCGAAGTTCTTTGAGATCCACCTCGGTCTGAGACGTTGAGGAGCAGATGAGCCAGACCCGGGGCAGAGCCCAACGCGGCACGGACTGACGGCCTGGCCGACAGCATCAAGGGACGCGTCGGGATGGATATGATGGCGTCGAATCGCCTCTCCCGACGGGATATGCCGCCGTCCTGTTGGAATAGCCGAGGGCCGCGCCGATGGTTCGGGCTGCGTCCATGACGTGAGCCGAATAGTCCTTGATCTGCTTGCGCTTGATGCGCGTATCGGGCCCGGACACGCCGATCGCTCCGACGAGCTCGCCGGAGCGGCCGAGGATCGCGCAAGCGCAGGCCGCGATCCCCTCGCGCCACTCGCCGTGCAGCACCGAGGAGTAACCTTGCGCGCGCGCCAGCTCGATGTCCTCGCGCAGCTCCTCGATCGTCGTTCGGGTCGTTTCCGTATAGCGCCTGAGATGCGGCCGGAAGCGCTCCAGATAGTCATCGGGCATATGTGCGAGCATCGCCTTTCCCGTCGCCATGGTGAAGGCGGGGGCGCGCATGCCCACGCTCGTATGGGCGCGGATATGGTGAGCGCTCTCGATCTTGTCGACGTAGACGACGTCGGTATCCTCGAGCACCGACAGGTGAATGGTTTCGCCGGTGATCTCGGCAAGCTTCGTCATTGCCGGCCGCGCGACGTTGATCAGGTCCATCCGGTGGATGACATGGCTGCCGAGTGCCCAGATCTTGGTCGTGAGCTCGTAGGTGCTGTGCGGAGGAATCTGGCGCACATAGCCTTGGGACTGCAAGGTCATCAGCAGCCGATGCACGTTGCTCTTGGTGAGCTTCAGCTCGCTCGCGAGGTCCGTGACCCCACGAGGCTGTTCGCTCAGAGCAAGTGCTTCCAGGAGACGCAGCCCCTTGGTGAAAGCCTTATCCATCCACCAGCCAAAGTAGAATGATCTTTCACAGCGTCTAGCATGCTCGCGCGGTCCGCGACAGCCCGCGTGTGAGATCGGCCCCGATCGTTTCGGATCGGGGCCGATCAGCAGCCTGCCTATTGCGCCAGCAAGGCGTTCAGTTTTTCCTGGCCGTACTCTTCATTGGTGGAGTTTCCGGCCGGCGAAGCTGCACCCCAATAATCCGGGCTCCATTCGATCGCCTTCGAGACGTTGTCCGGGTTGTTGGCCCAGTAGCGGGCCAGCTTCTTGTCGGTCGCTGCCTCGAACACGACCTGGGAGGGAAGGGCGACCGGGAAGGTCGAGGTGAGCTGCGCTGCGCGCTTGGGCTCGAGCCGCCAGGACAGCAGTTTCAGCGCGTTGTCGTAGTTCGGCGCTCCCTTGGGGATCGAGAAGAAGTCGTAGTAGACGAAGCCCTGATTGAAGGTCAGCTCGATCGGGGCGCCCTCCAGCGCGAGCTTGCTCATCGAGCCGGTGTAGGCCATGCACATGTCGGCCTCGCCGTCGAGCAGGAGCTGCGGCGGCTGTGCGGACGTCGTCCACCATTTGGCGATGTGTGGCTTGATCTCCTTGACCTTCTTCAGCGCCCGCTCCATGTCGATCGGGTAGAGCTTGCTCTTCTCCACGCCGTCGGCCATCAGCGCTGCCTCGAACACGAAACGCGGCCAGGCGGGCATGCAGCGCCGGCCGGGGAATTTCTTCACGTCCCAGAAGTCGGCCCAAGTGGTCGGTACGTTCCCGCCCTTGTACTTGTCCTTGTTGTAGACGAGGCCGACGCCGATCACCTGCAGCGCCACGCCCTTCTTGCGCTTCAGATTGTCCGGCATGGCTGCCAGCGTCTGCTTCGCTGCGTCGGACAGCTTGGAATAGTCGATGTCGGCCAGACAGCAGTCGCCGAGCAGCTTCGTCTCCTGGTCGAAGATGAACGTCAGGTCCCATTGCGCCTTGCCGGCTTCGGCCTGAGCCTTGATGCGTGGGCCGCTGCGGGCCTCCTGGACGGTGACCACCTTAATGCCGGTCTCCTTCTCGAACGGGTCGTACATGACCTTGCGCAAGGCATCGCCATATCCGCCGCCCGGATCCTGCATGATCACGACGTTGCTCTGCGCTTGAGCCAGACCCGTGCCCATTGCGATGCACAGGGCCGAGGCCAATACGGAAACCGACAGTCGCCAGCGTTTCATTCCCAGCATTTTCTCTTTCCTCCAGTTGAAATTGATCTGCTTCACGTCGCCTTGCGCGATGTTGCGAGGACCGGTCGTGCAAGGACGAGCCCGGCGACCACCAGCAGCACCTCCAGCGTCGAAACCACGGCCAGCACCGGATTGAGCCGATAGTTGATGTCGCCCCACAGCATGAGCGGGAGCGTCTTGAGCTCGGCGCTCGACAGGAACAGCGTCAGCACCAGCTCGTCGAACGAGTGCAGGAAGGCGAAGAATGTCGCGGCAGCGAGGCCCGGCATGATGGCCGGCAGCGTCACCAGGCGGAACACCGTCAGGGACGATGCGCCGTGGACGGCAGCGGCCTGTTCGAGCCTGGTATCGACGCCTTGAAGCGATGCGGACAGGATCACCACGACGAGGGGAAGGCCGCCGATCGCATGCGCCGCGGCAAGGCCGAAGACGGAGCCGACCAGGTCGAAACGCAGGAACAGGCTGTAGAGCGACAGGCCGAGCACGACCGGAGGCACGATGATCGGACTCACGAGCAGCAGCATGATGGTAGACTTGCCGCGAATGCTGCTCCTGACGATGCCGAGGGCGGCCGACGCGCCCAGCACGATCGCGATTCCGGCGGACATCGCCGCGACCACCAGGGACGTCCAGAACGCCCGCATCCAGTTCGAATCGGAGAAGAACTGCTCGTACCAGCGAAACGAGAAGCCCGGCGGCGGGAAGGTCAGATAGCTTGCGCTGCTGAAGGAAATGATCATCACCACGA
>JAEYTQ010000665.1 GCA_023433965.1 Pseudomonadota bacterium
CGCCGCCGTGCTGAACTGCGGCGCCGAGGTCGAGCACTGCCGCACCATCGTGGAGCGGGGCAGCTCGGCGGAATTCCAGCTGCGCGCCTATCGCGACGGCGGCGACGACATCGCAGCCGTGTCGCAATGGATCGCGACCTCGACGTTGTCCGGAACGAGCGCGCCTGCCCAGCGCAGCGCGCCAGCGTCGTCATAGCGTCCGCGCAAGCTTCACCACGAGAACGTCATTTCCCGAATTTGCTTCGCCTCACGCTTTCGATTTGAGGCCTCCGCGTCAGACCCGCGCCACCACGCGCGGACGGAACACGGATTCGACGGTCGGAACAGGCGGCGCAACCGGCTTTCGAGTCGGCCAGCGCCGGGGAAGGAAGAAGCTGCTCACGATGATCGGCTCGTCATCGCCAAGCGTGCTCCGCTCCTTGACGAGCAGGCTCATCACCGTGCGCATCTTGAGGATTTCCTGCGCCACGAAGCTGCAATCCTCGTCCCGGCCGACCTGCTCGCGCATGACCGCTTCAGCCTCGAGCATGCTGACGCGAAGCGCTCTGATGGTTCTACGAATTTCGCTGATACGGTTGTCCATGGCTGCCTCCATCTCGGTCGCATCATAAGAACAAAACATGAACAATCTGTCAATCGCCTGCCTGGTGCGCGTCGCCAATCCGCACGGTGGCCATCGCCGATCCCAGCGAGGCAGCTGCACGCGCACTGACTTGGCTTGCCGGCAAATTAGACAAGTCCCGTCCCTGCCCTGGAGGGAGGCGCCTTCGGGCGGCGCCTGACGATCGGAGCAAATAGTCGATCTAACATCCCGTGCAGCCTCCGGATTTTTCCCGCACGGTGCGTTCGCATCAGGCGGTCGGGCTCGCCTTCTCCCCCGCAAAACAACTGGCCCAGAATTCGCAATGATGTCGTCAGCGAAGCAACGGCGCAGAGCGGAGAACGTCATGAACGTGCATGCTGCGGGCGATCTCAAGACCAATGGCCTTACCCGTCCGGACGGCGCGCCGCTCCGCCTCCACCGGCAGCACTTCGTCGCGATCGACCGCGACCGGAATGCGAAGTTCGAGGCGACCTATCGTCCGCAAGCGCTCTACAATCGCGCCAACGAAGGCTTTCACGCCAACAACGAAACATTCCTGCTCCACGAAGTCGCGACGAACTTGCCGATCTACCGTCCCGACACTGGTCCCACCGACTTCCATCTGCACCTGCCGCCGGGTGGCTTTCAGCTCGTGCTGGTCACCTCGGGCGCCTTCACTTTCGACTATGACGGCCGCTTCTACAATGTCGGCCCGGGCGCCGTGATGCTGCAAAGCGCGATCGTGCACCGCCAGCTGTTCTACACCTGGTCCGGCTTGCCAACCGAAGAGAATTTGAAGACGCCGCAGACGGTCGTGCCGGATCCGATCTCGATGGGCTATTCGGGCAAATTCCTCGAAGC
Source organism: Pseudomonadota bacterium (assembly GCA_023433965.1). Lineage (GTDB taxonomy): Bacteria > Pseudomonadota > Alphaproteobacteria > Rhizobiales > Xanthobacteraceae > Bradyrhizobium. Next base: position 1,445 of record JAEYTQ010000665.1, read on the forward strand.
CTTCATCACTGATCCCACCACCTTTCCGAACCCGACCATCGTCGGTCCGGACCAGATCGACGAGGCCGAAACGCCGCGCGTGGCCTGGAGTCATCCGCTGCACGATCGCCCGGCCGATGCCGGCTTCTGGCTTCAGGATCCCCTGGCGCTGGATGCGCTGTACAGGCCCCTCACCGACGGCACGATCAAATCGGCCATGCCGGTCTATTTGCGCGACATCGGCATCGAGGCGCCGAGCGGGCATCTCGTCACCGGCCACATCATCGCGACCGACCCGCGCGGCCAATCGCTGCTGCCAAAGAGCACGTCGATCTCGGCCGACGTCACTTGCTTGACCAAGGGCGAGGTCGTGATCTATCGCGTCATTCGCGGCACAGCCGAGTTCAAGAAGAAGTCCGGCGAGACCTTCGAGCTCGGCGCCGGCGACGTCGTGACCGCGGGCAAGGATTCGATCATCCTCGCCGCGCTCGGCGAGAACACGCAGGTGCTCCGGCTCGGCCTTCTCAGGGGCATCGACGACCTTCGCAGCTGGACGCCGACCCAACGCGACGAGATCGACGGTCTCGCCGGCCGGATCATCACGCACAAACAGACCCGCCCGCTGCGCACCGAAGGCGCGCCGGTCGGATATCTGTACGCTTAGGCGACACCCTACTCCGCCGCCTGGCGCACATGCCGTGCCGTCGGCGTGCGCATGGTGACGAGCTCCTCGGCCGCGCTCGGATGCAGCGCGACCGTGGCGTCGAAATCGGCCTTGGTCGCCTTCATCTTCACCGCGATCGCGACCGCTTGCGTGATCTCGGCGGCGGCATCGCCGACGATGTGGCAGCCGAGCACGCGATCGGTCGCCCCGTCCACGACGAGCTTCATCAGCACGCGCGTGTCGCGGCCGGACATCGTCGCCTTGATGGGGCGGAACGTCGTCTTGTAGATGTCGACGTGGCTGAACTGCGCGCGCGCCTCGGTTTCGGTCAAGCCGACCGTGCCGACCTCCGGCTGCGAGAACACCGCCGTCGGAATGTTGGCATGATCCACCTGCACCTCGCGCTTGCCGAACACGGTATCGGCAAAGGCATGGCCCTCCCTGATCGCCACCGGGGTCAGGTTGAAGCGGTGGGTGACATCGCCGATGGCGTAGATGCTGTCGACCGAGCTCTTGGAGAAATGGTCGCCTGCGATGCCGCCATTCGCGGGGTTGATGGCAACGCCCGCTTTCTCCAGGCCGAGATTGGCGACCGCCGGATGGCGGCCGATCGCGAACATCACCTGGTCCGAGGCGAGGCTCGAGCCGTTCGACAAATGGGAGGTGAAGCCCTCGCCGTGGCGGTCGACCTTGGTCACCGTGCAGCCGGTGAGAATCGTGATGCCCTGCTTCTCCATCTCGGCGCGAACGTGGGACCGGACGTCCTCGTCGAAGCCGCGCAAGATGTTGTCGCCGCGATAGATCACGGTGACGTCGGAGCCGAAGCCGGCGAAGATGCCGGCGAATTCCAGCGCGATGTAGCCGCCGCCCTGGATCACGATCCGCTTCGGCAGCTTCTTCAGATCGAACGCCTCGTTGGACGAAATCACGTGCTCGATGCCGGGGATCGCCGCGCCGTGGTTGGGGGCGCCGCCGGTGGCGATCAGGATGTATCTTGCCGTGATCTTCCTGTCGTTCTCGATCAGGCGCACAGTGTGCCTGTCCTCGATCACCGCGCGGCTCTTGACGATCTGCGCGCCCGACTTCTCGACATTGGCGGTGTAGGCCGCCTCCAGCCGCGCGATCTCCTTGTCCTTGTTGGCGATCAGCGTCGGCCAGTCGAAGCTGGCGGGCGGAACGGTCCAGCCGAAGCCCGCGGCGTCCTCGAGTTCCTGACGGACATGCGAGCCGATCACGAACAGCTTCTTCGGCACGCAGCCGCGGATCACGCAGGTGCCGCCCATGCGGTACTCTTCCGCGATCATCACGCGGGCGCCGTAGCCGGCCGCGATGCGGGCGGCGCGGACACCGCCCGAGCCGCCACCGATGACGAAGAGGTCGACGTCGAATTCAGCCATTGTCCACTCCGACCTCTCTCCTGAACGACCTTTCAGATAGGTGCGCTCAGATCTCCTTGCCACGCTTGCGCATCTCGGCGCGGAAAGTCCCCATCACGGTCTCGGCGAAGTTCTGGGCCCAGGAGTTCATGAAGGCCATGCTCAGCCCGATGGCGCGCGGCTCGGCCTCGATCAGCTTCTTGCCCAGCGGCGACTTGTAGAAGGTGACGAGGTCCTTCAGCTCCTGCTCGGTGAATTCGCTGGCATAGATCTGCGCCATGCCCTCGCCGATCTCGTTCTGGCGGCCGTTGAGCTGCTGCGCCACGATCGGGGCGACCTCGTTGAGGTCCTTCTGGTAGTTCAGGTTCTGCTGGATCAGCGCGTTCTTTGTCTTTTCCACGACGCCAGGCACGGCGCCTGCGTACATCGCGGTGGCGTTCTTGATCTGCAGGATCTCCTTGGCGGCCGCGATCGCCGCGGGCGAGGCTTTCGGCTGAGCCGGTGCTGCGGCGGCCTTGGGGGCCGGCGCCGGCTGCTGCGCGATCGCCGGCACGGCCGAGAGGGCCAGTCCAAGGCCGAGAGTCGCGGCCGGCAAGAATTTCAACATGGTCTTCATTCCAGATCTCCTTTCGGCTTGCGCCGTTCAATCACGCGGATTCCGTCGCCGCCCGCCAGTACGGCCGAGCCGGCCAAGCCGATGAACAAGCCGTGCTCGACCACCCCGGGAATGGCGCTCAACGCCTTGGCAAGACCGGGGGGATCCACAATACGTCCGAGTTGGGCATCGACGATCCAGTGGCCGCCATCGGTGACGAAAACGTGGCCGTCCTTGGCCTTGCGGACCGCCATTTGCCCGGAAACGCCGCATTCGGCAAATGCCTTTTCGATCGCGCGGCGCGTCGCGCCAAGCCCGAACGGGATCACCTCGACCGGCAACGGAAACTTGCCGAGCGTCGGCACCCATTTGCTGTCGTCGGCAATCACGATCATGCGATCCGAGGCGGCCGCCACGATCTTCTCGCGCAGCAGCGCGCCGCCGCCGCCCTTGATCAGATTGAGCTCGGGGTCGATCTCGTCGGCACCGTCCACGGTGATGTCGAGATGGTCGATCTCGTCCAGCGTGGTCAGCGGCACGCCGCAGCGCAGCGCATCGGCTCGCGTCGCCTCGGAGGTCGGTACGCCGATCACCTTGAGTCCGGCGGCGACCCGCTCGCCGAGCAGCTCGACGAAATGTTTCGCGGTCGAGCCGGTGCCGAGCCCGAGTTGCATGCCGTCGCGCACCTCCTCCAGCGCGCGCGCCGCAGCCTGCCGCTTCAACTGGTCCATGTTCACGTCTGCGCCCGCCTCCGGATCGAGAGTGCCGCCGGCAGAGCCGGTTGCGGCGGCCTATGTAGCCTCGTTTTTCCCGCGGGAACAGGCCTTTGCGTCGCCCTTATAAGGTGAACTTATGACGCCGCCCCTTGCATCGGTCCGGACGGCCCGATAGCGCTTGGTTCATGACCTCCCTCTACACCCTCGTTTTCGATCTCGACGGCACGCTCGTGGATACGGCGCCGGACCTGATCACCGCGCTCAATTATGTGCTCGATCGCGAAGGCCTGCCGCCGGTGCCGATGGCCTCGGCCCGCAACATGATCGGCGCCGGGGCGCGCAAGCTGATCGAACGAGGGCTGGAGGCCGAGGGCCGCGCCGTCACCCCCGCCGACATGGACCGCATGACGGCCGATTTCATCGCCTATTACGCCGACCATATCGCGGTCGAATCCCGCCCCTTCGAGGGATTGGAGGCCGCGCTGGACCAGTTTGCCGCCCAAGGACATCGCCTCGCGGTCTGCACCAACAAGCTGGAATGGCTGTCCAAGCGGCTCCTGGACCAACTCGACCTCACCCGCCACTTTGCCGCGATCTGCGGCGCCGACACATTTGGCGTCCAGAAGCCCGATCCGACCATCTTTCGTGAAACCGTGGCGCGCGCCGGCGGGGACGTGAAGGCCAGCATCATGGTCGGCGATGCCGGAACCGACGTCGGCGTCGCCCGGCGGGC
>JAEYTQ010000721.1 GCA_023433965.1 Pseudomonadota bacterium
GGATGCGAGTGGCGAGCCCGGTCGCCAGCAGCGCCCCTGCCGCCGAATGGCCGTACAGGACACCGATGGTCGGGCGGCCGTTCATGTCCGCGTAGATCAACGACTTCGCGAGGTGAGCGAGAAACTCGTTGAGGCCGAGCAACTCGTCGCGCTTGCTCATGCGCTGGCTATCGCTGTCCACGAGAACGAGAATGGGACCGCATCCCTGCGGGAGCGAATTCAAGACATGGGCGGCAAGCCTGTTGGCCTCCTCGACTCCGACCGGCGTCCGCTCTGCGACACCGATCACGAGCGCCTTGGCTCCAGAGCGGAGAGTCGCAGATCCAAGCAACGCTCCCCCTTCATTTTGCAGATCGTGCCCCTCGGGAAACAGGGAGGCGAGAAGTTCATCGAGCGTCATGACTGGTCCTTCCGATCTTGTCGGCGAGAGCTATGAACTGTTCGGCGGGCAGTTCGGGAATCGTTTCGGCATGCGCGATGCCTTCAGCCCTCCAGACATCGACCCCGTCTTCGCAGGCGCCGAAGCTGCGCAGCCGGTCGGCAAGGCGCACCTGTTCTGCCTGCAGCCGGTCGATTCCGAACGGTCCGACCAGACCGAGCAGCTCCAACGCAGCGTCCCGGAAGCCCTGCACGGTATCGTCGGTGAAGACATCGGCCGCGCCGAGCAGCCGCCGGTGCTTGCCGCCCATGGTGCGCCAGACCAGCGCGCGATCCCGGGAGTCGAACTCCTCGACGCCGCGGTTGGTCTCGATGACCTCCGGACCCGATACGGCGATGCGGCCGGGCTCGGACACTGCCAGCGCCGAGCAGCAGCCTGCGATCAGTCCGCCGCCGCCATAGCAGCCGGAGCGGCCTCCGATCAGGCCGATGACCTTCACGCCGGCGGTGCGTGCTTCCATCACCGCGCGCATGATCTCGGCGATGGCAAGCTCGCCGGCATTGGCCTCCTGCAGTCGCACGCCGCCGGTGTCGAACAGAATAAGGACGGGGATCGACTCGAGCTCCCGGGCTGCACGCAGCAGGCCGATGAGCTTGGCGCCGTGGACCTCGCCGAAGGCACCGCCCATGAAGCGCCCCTCCTGCGCGGCGATGAAAACCGGAGACGTGTCGAGACGACCGCGGCCGACGACGATGCCGTCATCGAATTGTTCCGGAAGGTCGAATATCTTCAGGTGCGGGCTGACCTCGCGGCTTTCCGGGCCGACGAACTCGACGAAGCTGCCGGCATCGAGCAGTCGGTCGATACGTGTGCGTGCCGACGCCTCATTGAAGCTGATGGTGCGAGATCGATCCACGGGCGCTCGAGCCGGCTGCTTGATTGGAGCGGTCATTGGCCGTCCTCCTCGATCAATCGAACGGCCTGCGCCAGGCGCAACGATACGGTGTCCGGGCGCGCGCCGCCGTCATTGATGGAAAACTTGAGCCCGCCCGGCGAATAGCGCTCGACGAAATCGGCGATGACGGCGGTCCACACGTCGCCGAAACCCATGGCGGCGGTCTTGACCTCGATCCGGCACTCGGCGTCCGGCAGAACACGCTCCACCAGCACCTCCAGATTTCCGGATGCCACCACACCAATGATGGCGGTTTGCCTGAGGCCGCCGGCAGGCGCGCCGACTCTGTGCTGAAAACTGAGATCTTCCATGACGTCTGTCCTCACCAATTCCTGAACTTCGACGGCGGCGCATAGAGGCCGCCCGACCACCGCACGAGATCCTTGATCGAGCGCGCGGCCAGCATGTTGCGGTCGGCATCGAGCGGGTTGATGCCAAGATCCTCCGGCCGGCGGATCACGCCGCGCTGGCGGAGGAGCTCCACCGTCTTCCGATCGCGCCCGCGGCCGACCTCGGTGTATCCAGCCACGCCGCGGATCGCCTGCTCGCGCTCGCTTGCGTCGCGGCAGAGCAGGAGATTGGCGATGCCCTCCTCCGTGACGATGTGCGTCACGTCGTCGCCGTAGATCATGATCGGCGCCAGTTCGAGATTGAGCTTCTCGGCCAGTTCGAGCGCGTCGAGCTTTTCGACGAACAGCGGCACGTTCTTGTCGCCAAAGGTTTCTCCGATCTGCACCACGAGCTTGCGGCCACGGCGCAGCGCAGGGGCGCTTTCCGGATCGGCTTCCGCGCCGGCTTTCAGCCAGGGGCCGCTGGGGTGGCGTCGCCCGCGGGCGTCCGCGCCCATGTTCGGTGCGCCGCCAAAACCGGCGATACGGGACGCCGTGACGGTCGAGGAGTTTCCCTGCAGATCGATCTGCAAGGTGGAGCCGATGAACATGTCGCAGGCATAGAGGCCCGCCGTCTGGCAGACCGCACGATTGGAACGCAGCGAGCCGTCCGGGCCGGTGAAGTAGACATCCGATCGGGCGCGGATGTACTCATCCATGCCCACTTCCGAGCCGAAAGAATGGATTTGCTGCACCCAGCCCGACTCGATCGCCGGGATCAGCGCGGGATGAGGGTTCAGCGCGAAGTGGCTGGCGATCTTGCCCTTGAGGCCCAGCCTCTCGCCAAATGTCGGCAGCAAAAGCTCGATTGCAGCGGTACTGAAGCCGATCCCGTGGTTGAGTCGCTGCACGCCATACGGTGCGTAGATGCCCTTGATCGCGAGCATGGCGGTCAAGATCTGAGCTTCGGTGATGGCTGCGGGATCACGCGTGAACAGCGGCTCGACGAAGAACGGCTTGTCCGATTTGACGATGAAGTGCACCCGGTCCCCTGGAATGTCGACGCGCGGCACCTTGTCGACGAGTTCGTTGACCTGGGCGATCACCACGCCGTCCTTGAATGCGGTCGCCTCGACCACGGTCGGCGTGTCCTCGGTGTTCGGACCGGTGTATAGGTTGCCTTCTTGATCGGCGCTCACCGCGGCGATCAGCGCGACGTGCGGTGTAAGATCGATGAAATAGCGGGCGAACAACTCGAGATAGGTATGAACCGCGCCCAGCTCGATCTTGCCGCCGAACAGCATGCGCGCGATGCGCGCCGACTGCGGACCGGAATAGGCGTAATCCAGCTTCTTCGCGACGCCGCGATCGAAGAGGTCGAGGTGTTCCGGCAGAACGACCCCGGACTGCACCATGTGCAGCTGGTTCACCTTGGAGAGGTCGACCGCGAGCAGCGCGCTGCTGAGCAGATCCGCCTGCTTCTGGTTATCGCCTTCGAGGCAAACCCGATCACCGGGCCGAATGACGGCTTCCATCAGACGCGTCGCGTCGCGCGCCTCGACGATCTTTCCATTCGCGAGCCGCGAGCCGGCTTCGATCCGGGCGTTGCGCGCTGCCCGGCCGCGTTGCCACGTCGAAGGCTTGGTCTCGGCGTTGATGGACGTCAACATGTGGAGATTTCCTGATCTGGCGGATTGATTGCTCTGGCGGGACAACCGTGGCTCCCGCCAGAACTCACAGACTTGCTGCGCGACCGATCAACGAGCGGTGGCCGTGGTCTGCTGGACGGTGCGGGCCGCCTTGGCGATCACCGCCGCCACTTCCTTCGGATGCGACTCGTAGACGGAGTGGCTGGCGCCCGGGATGACGGTGGTATGGCTCTTGGCTCGCTCGTAGTACCAGCGCTCGAGATCCGGATTGATGATCTGGTCGCTTCCGGCGACGATGCCCCAGCTCGGCTTGGTCTTCCACGCGGCCGCGGTCAGCGGCGTGCTGAAGACTTGTGCGGCGGCGAGTACCTGAGACCGTGCGACGAACTCGGCCCGCTCACGCGGCAGATCGGGTGCGAACAGCTTTGGAAACTTCGCGGGATCGAGATAAGTGAACTTGTCCGGCGTAATCTTGATGGCGCCTTCGGTCTTGGCCAGCACGCTCGGCGTTTTCTTTCCGAGCGCCGCTTCGTCCTCGCCGACATCGGGGGCGTGCGCGGCGACGTAGACCAGGCCCGCGATCTTCGGATGCACGCCGGCTTCGGTGATGATCGATCCGCCGTAGCTGTGTCCGACGAGCAGCGTGGGACCGTCCTGAAGATCGAGGACCCGCTTCGCAGCGGTCACGTCGTCCGCAAACGAGGTTTCCGGCTCCTGCACCATGGTGACATGGAAACCTTCCTTGGTGAGGATCTCGTAGACCGGCTTCCAGCCGGATGCATCGACCCAGGCGCCGTGCACCAGGACGATATTCTTCAGAGGCTCGGCCCTCGCAGGCGTGAATGCCGAGAAGAGGGAGAAGGCGGCGGCGAATGCAATGCTCGCTTTGGTCAGATGTCTCATGTCGATCACTCCGGGTTTCGAGTGACGCCACCTTAGTCGCCGAGCTCGTCCGGGTATTTCACCCAGGCTCTCGTGTTTTCCGGTATGCACGTGCAGGAGCCCCCGCAGACATGCCCGCGATCCGCTTTCGGGGAAGATGCCGAGACCGGAGGTGTCATCGGAGAGAGAATTGCCGATCTGGGGGCTCGGATGCGCTGGTCGCACTCGGGCGCGCACGCTCGGCGGATCTCTTCATGAACCCAACCACATGCCGCCAGGAGTGTGCGGCGGTCGTCACGATCAAACTCCGCCAAGCTCCTTGCGGCATTGCTCGCTGAAGCTGCGCAACGGGTCCAGAGTGTGGCTATCGATCAGATGGCGCAGCTCGGGTAGCGTTTTGTTGGGCGTAAAATAGGTGTCGACGATCATTCTGTTCAGCTCTTCCGCGCGCTCGACCACCTCGGGGCTCGACAGGATCCGCATCTGGCTGACCAGCGAATACACGCCTACAAGCGACGAAATCTCGGCTTCGTTATGAGCGAGAGCGTCCGCATAGAGCCTGGACGCTTCGTTGATGAACTGGGCGTACAACTCGCGACGCTTGGCCCGGTCCTGCATCAGGCGAGCCGCACGATCCTGACGATGCTGGGTGAGCCATGCCGA
>JAEYTQ010000737.1 GCA_023433965.1 Pseudomonadota bacterium
CGCGGTTCAGGAGTTTCACGCCCATCTCGCGCTCGAGCTGGGCGATGCGCTGGGAGATCGCCGGCTGGGTGGTGTTGAGCCGTTGTGCGGCGCCACGGAAGCTGCCGAGCTTCACGACCCAGAGGAACGTCTCGATCGACCTGAAGTCCAGCATGGCAAGGATTTTCCCGATCGATAAATCTGATTTATCGAGATTGATTAGAAACGACGATTAGACTTTATAGCACGCGTGGTGTTGGCTTGTCCTTGTCGAGTTTCTAGGCAGGTCAATCACATGACTGTTTTGGTGGCAACGCAGCAAACTGAAACCCCAGACGCCCTTCCGAGCCGCACGGCCCGGCTCGCCTACCGCGAGGGGCTGGTCGCCTCCACCGCTGGCGTCGCTCCGGGCTATGTTCAGGGCAATCTGGCGATCCTGCCGGCGGAATACGCCAGTGCCTTTCACCGCTTCTGCCAGCTCAATCCGAAGCCGTGCCCGATCATCGGCATGGCCGATGTCGGCAGTCCATTCATCCCCTCGCTCGGTGCCGATCTCGACATCCGCACCGACGTTCCGCGCTACCGCATCTGGCGCGACGGCGAGGTCGTCGATGAGCCGACCGACGTGAAGAGCTATTGGCGTGAGGACCTCGTCACCTTCGTGCTCGGGTGCTCGTTCTCGTTCGAGGAGGCACTGCTCGAGGAGGGCCTGCCGATCCGCCACATCGAGACCAACGTGCGCGTGCCGATGTATCGCACCAACATCGCCTGCGGCGTATCAAGGCCGTTTGCCGGACCCATGGTCGTATCGATGCGCCCGTTCAAGCCGGCCGATGCGATTCGTGCGGTGCAGATCACCTCGCGTTATCCCGCCGTGCACGGCGCGCCCGTGCATCTCGGCCATCCGCACCTGATCGGCATCAAGGACATCGCCAAGCCCGACTACGGCGATCCGGTGCCCGTGGCCGACGACGAGATCCCGGTGTTCTGGGCCTGCGGGGTGACGCCGCAATCGGTGATCAACGCCGCAAGACTTCCGTTCGCGATCACCCATTCGCCAGGCCTGATGCTGGTGACCGATCTCAAGAACAGGACCATGGCCGTGATTTAGTGGGCAGCATCTGCTGCTTCTTCGAGCTTTACCGCATCCATCAATCGCTTCATTCGATCAACCGGAATTCAGTCACAGGGGACTTTGCCATGACGATCACTCGCCGCGACGTGTTGTTGGGAGCCACCGCCACTGCCGCACTGGTGCCGCTTTCCGCACGCGCGCAGACCTCGGAAGTCGTGATCGGGGTGATCTATCCGTGCTCCGGCGGCAGCGCGCAGCAGGGCGGCGACGCGCAGAAGGCCTATGAGACCGCGCTCGAAGTCATCAACAAGAACTCCGATTTCGACCTGCCGCTGGCCAAGGGCGAAGGCCTGCCGGGTCTCGGCGGCGCGAAGATCCGTCTCGTGTTCGCCGACCACCAGGCCGATCCGCAGAAGGGTCGCGCCGAGGCCGAGCGCCTGATCACGCAAGAGAAGGTCTGCGCCATCATCGGCACCTATCAGAGCGCCGTGGCGGTCACGGTCAGCCAGATCTGCGAACGCTACCAGGTCCCGTTCGTGTCCGCCGACAATTCATCGCCCAGCCTGCATCGCCGCGGCCTGAAGTACTACTTCCGCGCCGCCCCGCATGACGAGATGTACTCGGCCGCGATGTTCGATTTCTTCGACGCCATGAAGAAGAAGGGCACCAAGATCGAGACGCTGTCGCTGTTCCACGAGGATACCATCTTCGGCACCGATTCCGGCAACGCCCAGACCAAGATCGCCGGTGAGCGCGGCTACAAGATCGTCACCGACATCAAGTATCGCGCCAACTCGCCCTCGCTCTCGGCCGAGGTGCAGCAGCTCAAGACCGCAAACGCCGACGTGCTGATGCCGTCCAGCTACACCACCGACGGCATCCTCCTGGTCAAGACCATGGCCGAGCTCGGCTACAAGCCGAATGCGATCGTGGCGCAGGACGCCGGCTTCTCCGAGAAGGCGCTTTATGACGCCGTCGGGGACAAGCTCGAAGGCGTGATCTCGCGCGGCACCTTCTCGCTCGACCTCGCGCAGAAGCGTCCGATGGTCGGCAAGATCAACGACATGTTCAAGGCGAAGTCGGGCAAGGACTTCAACGACCTCACTTCGCGCCAGTTCATGGGGCTGATCATTCTCGCCGACGCCATCAACCGCGCCAAGTCGACCGACGGCGAGAAGATCCGCGATGCGCTGGCGGCGACCGACATCCCCGGCGACAAGACCATCATGCCCTGGAAGCGCGTCAAGTTCGACGAGATGGGCCAGAACAACGACGCCGACCCGGTGCTGCTGCAATATGTCGGCGGCAAGTTCGTCACCATCTTCCCGCCGCAGGCCGCGATCGCCGAGGCGGTCTGGCCGATGAAATAAAGACTGGAAGCGGGAGCTCAGATGCAGCTCCCGCCCTCATCCTGAGGAGCGGGCGCGGCCCGCGTCTCGAAGGACGAGGGCCGGGCCATCCTTTGAGACGCGCGCTCACGCGCGCTCCTCGGGATGAGGATCTATATCGGGGGACAGACTTTTGACAGCCCAAGCCATTATCCAGAGTCTCGCGAGCGGCCTGCTCATGGGTCTGCTCTATGGACTGATCGCGGTCGGCCTTGCGCTGATCTTCGGCCTGATGGACGTCGTAAATTTTGCCCATGGCGAGTTCCTGATGATCGCGATGTATGCGAGCTTCTTCCTGTTCGCATTCTTCGCGATCGATCCCTTGCTGTCGGCGCCGCTGGTCGCGGCGGCGTTGTTCATATTCGGGGCGGTCGTCTATCTGCTGCTTGTACGCTTCGCCATGCGGGCCAAGGCCAATGCCGGCATGGTGCAGATCTTCACCACCTTCGGCCTCGCCATCGTCATGCGCGGCCTCGCGCAGTACTTCTTCACGCCGGACTATCGCAGCATTCCGCAATCCTGGCTCGGCGGCAAAACCATCTCGGTAGCCGGCATCTTCCTGCCGGAGCCACAGCTGGTCGGCGCGCTGGTCTCGATTGCGGCGTTCGCCGGTCTCTACTTCTTCATTCACCGCACCGATTTCGGCCGTGCGCTGGAAGCGACCCGTGAAGATCCCGGCGCGGTCGCACTGGTCGGCATCGACAAGAACCGCGTCTTCGCGCTCGGCTGGGGTCTCGGTGCCGCGCTGGTCGGCCTTGCCGGCGCAATCATGGCGGTGTTCTTCTACATCTATCCGGACGTCGGCGCGTCGTTCGCGCTGATCGCCTATGTCACGGTGGCGCTCGGTGGCTTCGGCAGCGTGTTCGGCGCGTTCGCAGGCGGTATCGTCATCGGACTGGTCGAGGCGATCACCGCGCTGGTGCTGCCGCCGTCGCTGAAATCGGTCGGCATCTACTCGGTCTATCTGCTCGTCGTCTTCATCCGGCCGCGCGGCCTGTTCGGATCGATGTGATGGACCAGGATTTCGCAGCGCGGCGTCGCCGCGACCTCATCATCGCCGCGATCCTCGCGCTGATTGCGGCGCTGACGCCCTTGTTCGTGAAGGACGTCGTCGTCCAGAACATCCTGATCCTGACGCTGATGTATGCGGGGCTGTCGCAGAGCTGGAACATCCTCTCCGGCTATTGCGGGCAGATCTCGCTCGGGCACGCGCTGTATTTCGGCCTGGGTGCCTACACCACCGAGCTGCTGTTCACGAAGTTCGGCGTGCTGCCCTGGTTCGGCATGCTGGCGGGCGGGGTGGTGTCGGCGCTGATCGCAATGGGGCTCGGCTATCCCTTCTTCCGCCTGCGGGGGCATTACTTCGTGATCGCCACCATCGTCGTCGCCGAGATCGGGCTGTTGCTGTTCCACAATTGGGAATGGGCCGGCGCCGCGATGGGGATCACCATTCCGATCCGCGGCGACAGCTGGCTGAAATTCCAGTTCCTGCGCACCAAGCTGCCCTACTTCTATTTCGCGCTCGCGCTGTGCTGCCTCGCCTGGTTCGTGACCTGGTGGCTGGAGAACTCCAAATGGGGGTTTTGGTGGCGCGCGGTCAAGGACAACCCGGAGGCGGCCGAGAGCCTCGGTGTCGACGTGTTCAATTCCAAGATGGGTGCGGCCGCGGTGTCCGCCTTCCTGGTCGCCGTCGGCGGCAGCTTCTACGCGCAGTTCGTCTCCTACATCGATCCCGAGAGCGTCATGGGCTTTCAGTTTTCGCTGCTGATGGCGTTGCCCGCCGTGCTCGGCGGCATCGGCACCCTCTGGGGCCCGGTGCTCGGCGCGGCCATCCTGATCCCGCTGACCGAGCTGACGCGCTTCAAGTTCGGCGGCTCGGGGCGCGGTGTCGACCTCATCGTCTACGGCACGCTGATCGTCCTGATCTCGCTGGCCCTGCCGCGGGGGCTGCTCAGCCTGTTTTCACGCCCGAAGAAGACGGGAGCCACGCCATGACCGCGCTCCTGGAAACCCGCGGCGTCTGGCAGCGCTTCGGCGGCCTCGTCGCCAACAGCGACGTCTCGATTTCGGTCGGCCGCGGCGAGATCGTCGGCCTGATCGGCCCCAACGGCGCCGGCAAATCGACGCTGTTCAATCTCATTGCCGGCGTCTTGCCGCCGACGCAAGGTTCGATTCTATTCGACGGCGAGGACGTCACCCGCATGCCCGCGGCCGCACGCTGCCAGCGCGGCATCGGGCGCACCTTCCAGGTCGTGAAGAGCTTCGAGACGATGACCGTCATCGACAACGTCATCGTCGGTGCGCTCGTGCGCAACACGGTGATGCGCGAGGCGCGCCGCAAGGCGCATGAGGTGCTGGAGTTCACCGGGCTCGCCGCACGCGCCGACGTGCTCGCAAGCGATCTCGTGCCGGCCGAGAAGCGCCGCCTCGAAGTTGCGCGGGCGCTCGCGACAGAACCGAAGCTGCTGCTGCTCGACGAGGTCCTCACCGGCCTGACGCCGACCGAGGCGCAGACCGGCGTCGCCTTGGTTCGCAAGGTGCGCGATGCCGGCATCACCGTCCTGATGGTCGAGCACGTCATGGAGATCGTGATGCCGTTGGTGGACCGCGCCATCGTGCTCGACCTCGGCAAGGTGCTTGTCGAGGGCAAGCCCACTGAGGTCGTCCGCGATCCCAAGGTGATCAAGGCATATCTGGGAGACCGTCATGCTGTCGGTGCGTGAAGTCACCACTGCCTATCAGGGCCTGGT